>NZ_JBQSWK010000008.1:0-135876 GCF_052377065.1 Brachybacterium sp. AOP42-C2-15 | reverse complement strand
GATTACCCTCTTCTCGCGTCTCGCCCACCACCCGCTGGTCCGCTCCTGGACGGTTCCGCGTCATCTTGAGGGGACACACTTCTGCTGTGAATGACTCTGCACATCTCCTGCCCGAGCTGCTCGCCGGGAACAGGGCGCCCGCGCCGACCACTTTGGTGGCGCTCTTCCGCCAGGTCGTGGCGGAGTCCGGGGACGCCCCCGCCGTGGACAGCGGGCTGGACACCCTGACCTATTCCGAGCTGGACCGGGCCGCGACCGAGCTCGCCGCCCGCCTCGCCGACCAGGGCGTGCGCCCTGGCGACAAGGTGGGGGTGCGGATCAAGTCCGGCACCACCGATCTGTACGTCGCGATCCTCGGCATCCTGGTCGCCGGCGCCGCTTACGTCCCGGTCGATGCTGACGATCCCGATGAGCGCGCCCGGGTGATGTTCGAGGAATCCGCGTCTGTCGCCGTGATCGGCAACGACCTGGTCATCACGCCCACTGCCGTCGGCCGCGCAGCCACAACAGATGGCGACAATGTTGGCGAGACAGCTGGCGACACAGCTGGTGACGCGACCGTCGGGCTGCGCGAGGTCGAACCCGGGGACGATGCCTGGGTCATCTTCACCTCCGGCTCCACCGGGAAGCCCAAGGGGGTGGCGGTCACCCACCGCAGCGCCGCCGCCTTCGTGGAGGCCGAATCACGGATGTTCCTTCAGAACTCCCCGATCGCCCCCGGCGACCGGGTGATGGCCGGGCTCTCCGTGGCCTTCGACGCGAGCTGCGAGGAGATGTGGCTGGCCTGGGCGTACGGAGCGTGCCTGGTGCCCGCGCCGCGCTCGCTGGTGCGCTCGGGCGTGGACGTCGGCCCCTGGCTGTCCGCCAACCGCATCAGCATCGTCTCCACCGTGCCCACCCTGGTGTCGCTGTGGCCGGACAGCGCACTGACCGAGGTGAGACTGCTGATCATGGGCGGGGAAGCCTGCCCGCCCGAGCTCGCGGCGCGGCTCCAGGCCCCTGGCCGCGAGGTCTGGAACACCTACGGCCCCACGGAGGCGACCGTCGTGGCCTGCGGCGCGATCCTCGACGGGACCGACCCGGTGAGAATCGGACTGCCGCTGGATGGCTGGGACCTCGCCGTGGTCGATGCCGAGGGGCAGCCCGTGCCCGCAGGCGCCTCCGGCGAGCTGATCATCGGCGGCGTGGGCCTGGCCCGCTACCTCGATCCGGAGAAGGACGCGGAGAAGTACGCCCCGATGCCGACTCTCGGCTGGGACCGCGCCTACCGTTCGGGCGACATCGTGCAGAACGACCCCGCGGGGCTGCTGTTCGCAGGCCGGGCCGACGACCAGATCAAGCTCGGCGGCCGCCGCATCGAACTCGGCGAGATCGACGACCAGCTGCTGCGCCTGCCCGGCGTGGTCAGCGCCGCTGCCGCCGTGCGCTCCACGAAGTCCGGCAACCAGCTCCTGGTCGGCTACCTCACCGTCGACGCCGGCTATGACGCCACGATCGCCAAGGAGCTGCTGCGCCAGCGGATGCCCGCCGCGCTGGTGCCGCGCCTGGCGGTGATGGACGAGCTGCCCACCCGCACCTCGGGGAAGATCGATCGCGACGCGCTGCCCTGGCCGCTCGCGCGCCGCGGAGCACCTTCAGCGGCATTGTCCGGCACCGCCGCCTGGATCGCAGAGATCTGGGGCGAGGTGCTCGGCGCCGAGGCCACCTCCGGAAGCGATGACTTCTTCGACTTCGGCGGCGGCTCCCTCACCGCCGCGCAGGTGGTCAGCCGGCTGCAGGAGAAGCATGCCGAGCTCGCCGTCGGCGACATCTACGCCCATTCCACCCTCGCCTCCCTGGCCGCGTACCTCGACGAGATGGGCACCTCCGCGGTGGCGAGCGACCGCACCGTGGCGCCGCTGCGACGCCGCACCCAGGTCGCCCAGCTGCTCGCGCTGGTGCCGCTGCGGGCGCTCGCGGCACTGCGCTGGATCACCTGGCTGATGCTCGCCTCCACCCTCGCCGCGGCCCTCACCGATCTGCCCTGGCTGGTGGCCTTCCCGCTGTGGCTGGTGATCCCGCTGGCCGTGGTGATGCTGCTGCCGCCCGGTCGGATGATGCTCGCCGCACTGCTGGCACGGGTGCTGCTGCGCGGGGTGCGGCCGGGCAGCCACCCCCGCGGCGGCCGAGTCCATCTGCGGCTGTGGCTGGCGGAGAAGGTCCAGGAGGAGCTCGGGGCGACGAACCTCGCCGGCGCCGCCTGGTTCCCGCTGTACGCGCGCCTGCTCGGGGCGCGCCTCGGCAAGGACGTGGACCTGCACACCCTGCCCCCGGTGACCGGGATGCTGGAGATCGGTGACGGCGCCTCGATCGAGCCCGAGGTCGACCTCGCCGGCTACTGGATCGATGGCGACCGGCTGCGGATGGGACAGATCCGGATCGGCAAGCGCGCCCGCGTCGGGGCCCGCAGCCTGCTCGGTCCCGGCGCGAAGATCGGCCCGGAGGCGGAGGTCGCGCCCGGCTCCGCCGTGCTCGGCACCGTCCCGGCGGGCGAGTTCTGGTCCGGCTCCCCGGCCGAGCGCCAGGCGAAGGCCCGCGGTCCCTGGTCCACCGACGCCCCGCGGCGCCGTCCGCTCTGGCTGCTGGTCTTCGCCGCGCTCTCCGTCCTGATCGCCGCTCTGCCGGTGGTGGCGATGCTGACCGGCGCGGCGGGGCTGCTGCCGGCCGTGCATGACACCGACAGCTTCGGTGCGGCGGTGCTCGCCGCGCTGCCCTGGCTGCCGCTCGCGGCACTCGCGGGCTTCGGCGCTCTGATAGTGCTGGTCGTGGTGCTGACCCGGTTGCTGGCGCTCGCGATCCGGCCCGGTCACCACCCGGTCCGCTCCGCGGCCGGGGTGTCCATCTGGGGGACGCTGCGCCTGCTCGACGAGGCGCGCACCTGGCTGTTCCCGATCTATGCCGGGGCGCTCACCCCGCTCTGGCTGCGCCTGCTGGGCGCCAAGGTGGGCAAGGGCGCGGAGATCTCCACGGTGCTGCTGATCCCGAGCCTCGTGCAGGTGGGTGAGCATTCCTTCCTGGCCGACGACACCTTGGTGGGCTCCTATGAGCTGGGCGGCGGCTGGATCCGGGTGGAGCACGTCAAGGTCGGCAAGCGCGCCTTCGTAGGCAACTCCGGGATGCTCGCCGCCGGGCGCAAGGTCCCCAAGCAGTCGCTGGTCGCGGTGCTCTCTGCCGCGCCGCGGCGCAAGACCGCGAAGGCCGGCACCTCCTGGCTGGGCAGCCCGCCCCGCAAGCTGCGCCGCACGGAGGGCGAGCACGACTCCTCCCTCACCTACGACCCGCCCACCGGCCTGCTCGTGCAGCGCGGGCTGGTCGAGACCGGCCGCATCGTGCCGCTGCTGCTGGCCCTGCTGCTCCCGGTGGCCGTCGGCGCAGTGCTGTTCGCGCTGCTGCTGCAGGACAGCTGGGGAGTCATCGCCGCGGTGGTCCTCGGCGGTCCGGTGATGCTCGCAGCCGGAATCCTCGCCGCCGGGATCACGGTGGTGGCCAAATGGATGATCATCGGCAAGCACCGTCCGGGCGAGCACGCCCTGTTCACGCCCTATGTGTGGCGCTCCGAGCTGGCCGACACCTTCACCGAGGTGCTCGCGGCCCCCTGGTTCGCGAATATCACCGCCGGCACCGCGGCGCTGAACCTGTGGCTGCGACTGCTCGGTGCGAAGATCGGGCCGGGCGTCTGGTGCGACCCGTACTGGCTGCCGGAGACGGACCTGGTGACCCTCGGCGCCGGCTCCACGATCAACCGCGGCTGCGTGGTCCAGACCCACCTCTTCCAGGACCGAGTGCTGAGCATGGACACCGTCACCCTGGGCGAGGGTGCCACCCTGGGCCCCGGCGGCGTGATCCTGCCGGCGGCGTCGATCGATCGGCACGCGACCGTCGGCCCCGTCTCGTTGGTGATGCGGGGCGAACGCGTACCACCCGGCACCCGCTGGACGGGCAACCCGATCGGCCCCTGGGAAGAAGAGGACGGCGCATGAGCACCCTCCGTCGACGAACTGTGAGGAACGAACGGGAGGAGATGGACGCATGAGCGCTACTGCCACGGGCAGCGATCCGTACGTCCCCCGGCATGGGGACTCGAACTTCGAGGTGCTCCACTACGACCTGAACCTCGCCTACCGGGTCGAGGGAAATCGGCTGGACGGGGACGCGACGCTGACCTGCCGGGTCCTGGAGGAGGCCGACGCCCTCCACCTCGACCTCCACGGCCTGCATCCCCAGAAGGTGTTCGTGGACGGCCGGGCGCACGGCTTCACCCATCTGCGCGGACGGCTCACGGTGAAGCTCCCGCTGAGCCTCGGAACAGAGCTGACCGTGCGGGTGAAGTACTCCGGCAAGCCCCGCCCGGTGTCCACGCGGGCCCTCGGCTCGGCCGGCTGGGAGGAGCTGGAGGATGGCGTGATCGTCGCCGCGCAGCCGCATGGAGCGCCGACCTGGTTCCCCTGCAACGACCGCCCCGACAACAAGGCGACCTACGCGATCACGCTCTCGGCGCCGCCCGGGTACACCGTCGCCGTCTCCGGGGAGCTGCAGGGCACCAGCCGCAAGGGCAACGCGGTGACCTGGTCCTACCAGCAGACCGTGCCGATGCCGACCTACCTCGCCACCGTCCAGATCGGGCGCTACCGAACGCTCGAGCAGGCGGGCGCACCGGTGCCGGTGCGCACGATCGCCCCGCGGGAGCTCAGCGTCGCGGACCTCGAGGGCTCCTTCGCCCTGCAACCCGCGATGCTCACCTTCTTCACGGGTCTGTTCGGGGACTACCCCTTCGCCTCCTACACCGCGGTGATCACCGAGGACGAGCTGGAGATCCCGCTGGAGTCCCAGGGACTGTCGACCTTCGGCAGCAACTTCGTGGACACCGCCTGGGAGAGCGTGCGACTGATCGCGCACGAGCTGTCCCACCAGTGGTTCGGCAACTCGGTCACGCTCGAGCGCTGGCAGGACATCTGGCTCCATGAGGGCTTCGCCTGCTACTGCGAATGGCTGTGGGCAGAGGAATCCGGGGTCTCGACCGTCCGGGCGGAGGTCGAGAAGCACCACACGCTGCTGGCCGACCTGCCGCAGGACGATCTGCAGCTCGCCGACCCGGGCCCCGCGCTGATGTTCGACGACCGGGTCTACAAGCGCGGCGCCCTCGCGGTGCATGCGCTACGCCTGCACCTCGGGGATGCACGTTTCTTCGAGATCATCAGGGGCTGGCTCACGGAGCATCGCGCCGGCAGCGTGACCACCGAGCTGTTCCTCGAGCATGTGCGGCGCGAGGCCGGCGAGGAGACCGCCGCGCTGCTGTCGCCGTGGCTGTTCGAGACCGCGCTGCCGCCGTGCCCGGTGCCCGTCAGGGCGTCATAGTCGGGGCCCGGGCTCCGCTCGCCTGGGTGTCCGGCCGTTCAATGAATTGCGTATCCGCAAATCTCTCAACAAGCGGACATCACACCAAGCGGGCAGTCCACCACGCGGGCAGGTCACCCCGCCCTCGTGGATCAGAGCCGGGCGAGGGCGGCGACGTGGCCGGGCGGCGCCGGCAGGTCCTCCACCGCGAAGTCCGCCAGGCGCAGTTCACTCATCGGGGTCTGCATCCCCGTCCCGAGGGCCTTGAGCACCGCCTCCTTGCGGGCCCAGAGCACGGCGCGCTCTGGCGGGTCCGCGCGTGCAGCGGCGGCCCGTTCGCTCGGATGCAGCATCAGCTCCGGGTCCCAGCCGCGGCCGACGGCGGCGATCGATTCGAGGTCGACGCCGACGGGTCCACCGGGATTCACCGCCGTCATCAGGTGCTCCCCGCAGCGGGTGAGGCTCACCGGGACCTCGTCCCGTCGGCCCCGCGCTCGGGCCCAGGGACGGCCGTGCGACGAGGAGCCGCAGCGCGGACACGAACGCCCCACCAGCACGTCCGTCGGCGGGAGTCCGAGCAACTCGGCGACGCGAGCGCGCAGGATCGCATCCGGATCCTCCTCCACCCGATGCAGGCGGACGATCCCGGCGGCGTCCAACGGTGCTGTCATGCCGCGCCCTTCTGTCTGCGAGCCTATCTGCGAGCCTGAGTGCGAGCCTGCCAGTGACGTCCTCGACATGCAGGACGGGCCGGGCGTGATCGCCCGGCCCGTCCTGTCATGAGGGGATCAGAAGTCCCAGTCGTCGTCTTCGGTCTCGACGGCCTTGCCCATCACGTAGCTCGAGCCCGAGCCGGAGAAGAAGTCGTGGTTCTCGTCGGCGTTCGGGGACAGCGCGGAGAGGATCGCCGGGTTCACCTGGACGGAGTCCTGCGGGAACAGACCCTCGTAGCCGAGGTTCATCAGCGCCTTGTTGGCGTTGTAGCGCAGGAAGACCTTGACGTCCTCGGTCCAGCCGACGGGATCGTAGAGGTCCTCGGTGTAGACCTCTTCGTTCTCGTACAGCTCCAGCAGCAGCGAGAAGGTGTAGTCCTTCAGCTCCGCCTTGCGCTCGGCCGAGAACTTCTCGACGGCCTTCTGGTACTTGTAGCCGATGTAGTAGCCGTGGACGGCCTCATCACGGATGATCAGCCGGATGATGTCCGCGGTGTTGGTCAGCTCGCCGTGGCTGGAATAGCGCATCGGCAGGTAGAACCCGGAGTAGAACAGGAACGACTCCAGCAGCACCGAGGCGATCTTCCGCTTCTCCGGATCGTCACCCTCGTAGTAGCCCATGATGATCTGGGCCTTCTTCTGGAGCTGCGTGTTCGTCGCACCCCACTCGAAGGCCTCGTCGATCTGCTTGGTGCTGGCCAGGGTCGAGAAGATCTGGCTGTAGGACTTCGCGTGCACCGATTCCATGAACGCGATGTTCGTGTACACCGCCTCCTCATGGGGGGTGACGGCATCCGGGATCAGGGAGATCGCGCCCACGGTGCCCTGCACCGTGTCCAGCAGGGTGAGCCCCGTGAACACGTGCATCGCCATCGTCTGCTCCTCGGGGGAACGACGGCTCCAGGACTGGATGTCGTTGGACAGCGGCACCTTCTCGGGCAGCCAGAAGTTACCGGTCAGGCGGTCCCAGACCTCCTGATCCTTGGGATCGGGGATCCGGTTCCAGTTGATGGCCTGGATCGTCGCGTTCAGGTGGTCTTTCACCGCAGCCTCACTGTCGTCGAAGGGGTCGTCCGGTCGGCGCAGAGGCGCACGGGACCGTTCTCTTCCAGTCTAGGCATCGGCCCGCGCTCGGCGGGGGCCCGGCAGGCCGACGGGGCGGTGGCAATGCCCACCCCGGTCGGCGCTCGGCGTCCCTTGACTCCCGTGCTTGTCTCGGGGCGGGCGGCCGGGTCAGACGACGGCGGTCATCCCGCCGCCGACGTAGAGCTCCTGGCGAAGGCGGGGTTCTTCGGGCCAACGCCTCGGCGGGGGTCTGAGCGGGGGTGCTCTGGACGATGTCGGCAGCTGGCTAGAGAGATGACGGGAGACCGACCTTCGTCGCGTGCCGGCGACCCGCAGGCGCAGGTAGGTTCGAGGCGCTCCACCGTCGGGGCCGCTCCGTCCCGGCACCGCCCGCCAGACCAGACCGAAAGGCCCGTTGTGAGCAGCTCGGCCGCCCCGTCCTCGGACCATACCTCGCCTTCAGCTCCGGCCCGCGCGGGCGCCGCACGCCCGCACGCCGCCCCCCGTTCCCTGGCCCCGGACATCGCCCGCGGGCTGATGCTCGCGCTGATCGCGATCGCGAACGTCTCCTGGTTCCTGTGGGGGCATGAGGGCGGCGTCGGGATGACCCCGCACGTGCCGGCGCTCGGCCCGGCGGATTCCGTGGTGCAGTTCGTAATGACGGTCGCGGTCGATCACCGGGCGATGCCGCTGTTCGCCTTCCTGTTCGGTTACGGCATGGTGCAGTTCTACCGCTCGCGCATCGATCGCGGGATGGAGCCGCGGATCGTGCGACTCATGATGCGCAGGCGGCACTGGTCGATGCTGCTGCTCGGCTTCCTTCACGCGGCGCTGCTGTTCTACGGGGACATCCTCGGCGCTTATGCGGTGGCGGCCCTGCTGGGGGTGTGGCTGCTCTTCGGTCGGCGCACCCGCACGCTGATCATCTGGGCGAGCGTGATCGGCGGGGTGATGGTGTCCTACGCCGTGTTCAGCATCGTCGGCGCGCTGGGGATCATGTTCTTCGCCCCGCCGGAGGTGCTGATCGACATGCAGCAGGGGGCGACCACACCCTTCGCCAACGACTGGTTGCGGGACCTCGCCTACGCCCAGCCGTACCTGGTCTCGATGCTGACCCGGGCCGGGATGTGGGTGGTCAGCATGGTGCCGGCCGCCGCCTTCGGCGCCCCGCTGCCGATCCTGCTGGGCTGGATCGGCGCCCGCGCCCGGCTGCTCGACGAGCCCTGGCGCCATACCCGCACGCTGCGACGCCTCGCAGTCTCCGGTATCGCGATCGGCTGGCTCACCGGCCTGCCCGAGGCCCTCGTGATCATCGGCGTCCTGCCGGTGCCGGAGGCGTTGAGCTGGACCTTCCTGGGCCTGACCTCCGTGGGAGGGATCTGCTGCGGGATCGGTTACGCAGCCGCTTTCGGCCTGCTCGCGATGCGCCTGGAGAAGCGGCCCACGGTGGAGGTGACGCCGGAGGCGGCGCCCGACAAGGCTCAGCGCAGAGCCGTGCGCGCCGAGCGGGCTGCGGCCCATGCGGCGCTCTCCCCTGCTGAGCGCGCCTACGGCGCCCTCGCCGCGGAGGCCCCCTCCACGGCGGCGGCGCCGACCGGGCTCGTACGGGCGCTCTCGGCCGTCGGCCAGCGCTCGCTGACCTTCTACCTGTTCCAGTCGCTGCTGCTGGCACCGCTGCTGGCGGCCTGGGGCCTGGGGCTCGCGCCGCACCTCAGCACCGCGTCCGCCGTCGCTGTCGCGCTCGGCGTCTGGCTGCTCTCGCTGCCGCTCGCCGCCTGGATGGACTCCCGGGGATTGCGCGGGCCCGCCGAGGTCCTGCTGCGCCGGATGACCTACGGGAAGCACGATCCGCGGGGCCGGTCCTGACCGGTCCGGCCCCGTGGCGTGACCTCAGGCGATCGCGGACGCGACGCCGAACAGCACCAGCGACAGGATGAAGCCGACGATGGCCATCGCACCCTGGATCAGGGTCCAGGTGGACAGGGTCTGCTTCATGTCCATCCCGAAGAATCGGCTGACCAGCCAGAAGCCCGAGTCGTTGACGTGCGAGAAGCCCACCGAGCCGGCGGACATCGCCATCACGATCGCCACGACCTGGAGCTGGGAGAAGTCGCTGGCGGCGATCACGCCCACCATCAGCGATGCCGCCGTCGTCAGGGCCACGGTGGCCGAGCCCTGGGCGATGCGGACGATCTGGGCGATCAGGAACGCCGCCACGATCACCGGCAGTCCGATGTCGTTGAGCGATCCGGCGACCGCATCACCGATCCCGGTCACTCGCAGCACCCCACCGAACATGCCGCCGGCACCGGTGACCAGCACCACCGAGCAGATCGGCCCCAGTGCGGAGTCGGTGATCTTCTCGATCAGGTTCCCCTTCTTGCCCGCTCCCCAGCCGAGGACGAACATCGAGACCACCACAGTGATCAGCAGCGCGACCGGAGTCTCACCCAGCAGGCGCAGTCCGGAGACGACCGGGTCGGCGAGGAACGCCTCCGGATCCGGCCGTGCGGCGCCGGCGGTGTTCAGCCCGGTGTTGAGCAGGATCAGCAGCAACGGCAGGATCAACAGGCTGATGATCGTGCTCACCCGTGGGTTCGACTCGAAGCCGGTCTTCTCCGACGTGCTGTCGAGGATCGTGGGGATCGGGACGTCCAGGCGCATGCCCAGTCGCGGGGCCAGCAGGATGCCGACCAGATACCAGATGATCACTGCGAATACGATTCCGACGAGCATCACCAGGCCGATGTCGGCGCCGACGATGCTGGAGGCGGCCACCGGGCCGGGGTGAGGCGGGGCGAAGATGTGCATCGCGCTGAACGCCACCGCCGAGGGCAGGGCGATGGACAGGAACGATCCGCCGACACGGCGCGCGACGGCGTAGATGATCGGCAGCATCACCACGAGGCCGGCGTCGAAGAAGATGGGGAAGCCCATCAGCAGGCTGGCCAGCGACAGGCCGAGGCCGGCCCGCTTCTCCCCGGCCAGGTCGATCATCCGGTCGGCGAGCAGCTGCGCACCGCCGGAGGTCTCGATCATCCGCCCCAGCATCGCGCCGAGCGCGACCAGCAGCATCACGTTGCCGAGCGTGGAGTTGAATCCGAAGCCGAGGGCATCCATGAGGCTGCCGGGGGCGATGCCGGCGATGAGCGCCGTGCCGATCGAGGTGATCATCAGGGCCAGGAAGGCGTGGATCTTGAACGCCATGATCATGACCAGCAGCACGGCCACGGCGGAGACTGCCAGGATCAGCAGTCCCGCCGTGCCCAGCTCCCAGTTCAGGACGAGGTCTTCCATGAGGGGCTCCTAGCGGAGGAGGGGAAGAGACGTCGCGCCCCTGGGACCGGGACGCGGCGGTGAGGGTTGCTCGTACCGCATCCTAGGTGCTGGTCGTCACGGCGCCGAGCCCGGTGGTGGCGGCCGCGGCGCCGTCGTCGCGCCCGAGTCCTCAGGTGCGGGCCCTGACCTGTACCCCTTCTTCCTTGCCCCGCCGGGTGGCGGCGTCGGCGATCTCCTCGAAGCGCTCGGGCCAGTCGGGGGCCCGCGCCAGCTGCGCGGCGAAGCCGGCGTCGGCGCCGTCGGGTCGGGCGCGCTGCAGCACCAGCGCGCCGCCCCCGGCCTGCGCGACCAGGCGCACGACCTGCAGCACCTCGGCCTGCAGCGCGGGGGTGACGGTCATGCGCAGCTCGTGGTCGACGCCCGAGTTGAGCAGCATGCCCAGGGACCGCTGCACCTTCGTGGCGGCACCGGCGCGACCCACCAGCGCGGGATAACCGGCCGGCGAGGCCTTGACGTCGAAGCCCACCCAGTCCACCAGCGGGGCCTCGCTCCGTGCCCCGTCCCGGTCCTGGCCCAGCAGTGCCGCGAGCCGGCCCGGGTAGGCGCCGCCGGTGTGGAGCCCGACGGCGAACCCGGCTCCGCGCACCCGGCGGGCGGCGGGCACCAGGGCGTGCTGCATGGTGGCCTCTCCCCCGCTGAACACCACCGCGTCCAGCAGGCCGTGGCGGCGGCCCAGCAGCTGCTCGAGCTGCGCCCAGCCCACTGCGCCGGGGGTGCGCGGGTCCAGGATCGCCGTGTTGTGACAGTAGGTGCAGGTCCACGGACAGCCCTGGCAGAACACGGTCGCGACCAGGTGCCCCGGCCAGTCCACACTCGACAGCGGCACCACACCGGCGATCTGCAGGTCCTCGGCGGCGACCGCAGGCACCACAGCGCCGTCGGCGCTCACGCCGTGCCTGCGGCCAGGCGCTGCTGCTCGGGCACGACGGACCCTGCCCCGACGCCCGAGGCGGCCTCGGTGAAGAAGGTGCGCTCGGCGTACTCGCCCTTTTTGCCAATGTTGAAGGACGCGACGGGGCGGAAGTAGCCCATCACCCGGGTCCACACCTCACAGGCCTGCCCGCAGCGCTCGCACTCGAGGTGCTCGCCCGAGAGGTACCCGTGGGTGGGGCAGATCGAGAAGGTCGGGGTGACGGTGAGATAGGGCAGGCGGAAGCGGGTCAGGGCGCGCCGCACCAGTTCCTTGCAGGTGGCCGCAGAGCTCATCGCCTCGTTCATGTAGAGGTGCAGCACGGTGCCGCCGGTGTACTTCGCCTGCAGCTCCTCCTGCAGCTCGAGCGCCTCGAAGGGGTCCTCGGTGGCGCCCACCGGGATCTGCGAGGAGTTCGTGTAGTACGGGTTCTGCGCGGTGCCCGCGGTGAGGATCCCGGGGAAGCGAGCACGATCCTCCTTCGCGAAGCGGTAGGTGGCACCCTCGGCCGGAGTCGCCTCGAGGTTGTAGAGGTTCCCGGTGGCTTCCTGGAACTCGACCATCCGCTCGCGCACGTGGTCGAGGATCCGCAGGCACATCGCCTGCCCCTCCTCCGTCATGAGGTCGAGGCGGTCGCCGGTGAAGTTCCGGAGCATCTCGTTCATGCCGTTCACTCCGAGAGTCGAGAAGTGGTTGCCGAGGTGGCCCATGTACCGCTTGGTGTAGGGGTAGAGCCCGGAGTCCATCAGCTCCTGCACGGTGGTGCGGCGCCGCTCCAGGGTGTCCTGGCCCAGCTCCAGCAGGTGGTCGAGCGCGGCGATCAGCGCCGGCTCGTCCCCGGCGTGGAGGTGGCCGAGCCGCGCCATGTTCACGGTCACCACTCCGATCGATCCGGTGAGCTCCGCCGAGCCGAACAGGCCGTTGCCGCGCTTGAGCAGCTCGCGCAGGTCCAGCTGGAGGCGGCAGCACATGGAGCGGATCATCCCGGGATCCAGATCCGAGTTCAGGAAGTTCTGGAAGTAGGGCAGCCCGTACTTCGCAGTCATCACGAACAGCGCCTCGGCGTTGTCCGAGTCCCAGTCGAAGTCCTCGGTGATGTTGTAGGTGGGGATCGGGAAGGTGAAGGCGCGACCGTCCGCGTCCCCCTCGGTCATGACGTCGAGATAGGCGCGGTTGATCAGGTCCATCTCTGCGCGCAGCTCGCCGTAGGTGAAGTCCTGGACCTCGCCGCCGATCAGCGGGCGCTGCTCGCGCAGGTCCGCGGGGCAGGTCCAATCGAAGGTCAGGTTGGTGAAGGGGCACTGGGAGCCCCAGCGGCTGGGGACGTTGAGGTTGTGGATCAGCTCCTGCATATGCTGGCGCACCTGCTCGTAGCTCATCGAGTCCAGGCGCACGAAGGGCGCCATATAGGTGTCGAAGGAGCTGAAGGCCTGCGCCCCGGCCCATTCGTTCTGCAGCGTCCCCAGGAAGTTCACGATCTGCCCGCAGGCTGAGGAGAAGTGCCGTGGCGGACGGGAGCCGATCGCGCCGGCCACCCCGTTGAAGCCCTCCTCGAGCAGGGCCCGCAGGGACCAGCCGGCGCAGTAGCCGGTGAGCATGTCGAGGTCGTGGATGTGGAGGTCGCCCTCGCGGTGGGCTCGGCCCGCCTCCGGACTGAACACCTCCTCCAGCCAGTGATTGGCCATCACTTTGCCGGCGGCGTTGAGGATCAGCCCGCCCACCGAATATCCCTGGTTCGCGTTCGCGTTGACCCTCCAGTCCGATCGCTCCACGTACTCGGTGACGGTCGCGACGGGGTCGATGAGCTGCCGCGCCGTCGACTCGACAGGCAGTGGCCCGGCGGGGGCTGCGGACCGGGCGGGGGTGGGTGCGAACGCGGTCATGGGTTCTCTCCTGAGAGGTGAGGGGGTGGGGCGGGGAGAGACCTCGGGGCAGAAGCCGGGAGGCGGTCGCCGACGAGGGCGATGAGCACACGCTAGGCAGGAACCACAACATCTAGTGCTCGCGACGCGCGGCGCACACAAGCTCTAGTGGTCTTCGCGCCCGCACGCCGTCCTCCACGGGACCGAGGTCCCGACCTGGGCTCCCCGAAATCCCCCGAATACCCCCCTTGCCGTACTACGGCTGCCGTAGTACGTTATGCGCATTAGTGCGGCGGACCCACCTGTCATGCATATCCGTCGCATGCGTACCCCCACCATCCAGAGGAAGAGAGGAGCCGATGTGATCGGAGCCGACGCCATTCGCGGGCACATCGATCTGATCCTGCTGGCGATCCTCGAGACGCAGCCCTCCTACGCCTACGAGATCTCCAAGACCATCACCGATCGCTCCCGCGGCGAGTACGTCATCAAGCAGACGACCCTCTACACCGCGGTCAAGCGGCTGCAGTCCCAGGGCCTCCTCGACGGCTTCGAGGATGTCTCCCCCACGGGAAAGCCCCGCACGTACTACAAACTCACTCCCGACGGCTTCGAACAGCTCGGCCTCAAGCGCGAGGAATGGCGCAGCACCCGAGCACTCGTGGACCACTTCACGAAAGGAAAGGACGCCTCGTGAACGTCATCGACTCCTATCTGGACACTCTCTTCGCCCCCTACCCCGAGACTCCGCGCCTGCGGGAGGCCAGGACCGAGCTGCGAGCCATGATGGAGGACAAGCAGCAGGGCCTGATCGAGGACGGTCTCCCCGAGTCCCAGGCCGTCGGTCAGGTCATCGCCGAGTTCGGCACCCTCGAGGAGGTCGCCCCGGTGCTGGGGATCAGCGCCGAGCTGGGCCGCGCCGCCGCCGCACCCGTGGTGTCGCCGGCCGCCCCTCTGGAGCTCGAGCGCGCCCGCGCCTATGTCGAGGCCGTGCGCCGTTCTCAGTGGATGCCTGCCGCGGGCTTGGTCCTGTTCGTGCTCAGCGCGGCGCCGCTGCTGCTGCTCCTCGCCGCCACCGGCGCCCAGGAGGCGTCCGCGGGCTGGGTGATCGGCGTCGGCGTCACCGCGGTGCTGGTGATGGTGAGCCTGAGCCTGCTGCTGATGATGGCGCGGAATGCGCGGCTCAGCGACTTCGAGGACATCGACGAGGGGGGCTTCACCCTCACTGCGCAGGTGCGCAGCTACGCGCAGGAGATCCACCGAGAGCACCGCCGCAGCACCCTCCTCGCCACCGCCGTCGCGATCACGCTATGGATCCTCAGCGCTCTGCCCACCCTCCTCTCCGCGCTGCTCACGGACGGAGAATCCCCCGCCACGCTGTACGGCGTGAGTGGGACGCTGGTGATCGTGGCGCTGGGCCTCGCGATCATCGCCAGGGCCGGGTGGTCCGACTCCGCGACCAGCACGCTGCTCCAGCAGAAAGAGGAGAACGAGACCCTCGAGCACAGCGACAGCCCGGCGGTCCGCGTAGTGGCGGCGCTCTATTGGCCGGTCATGCTCGCGGCCTATCTGATCTGGAGCTTCGGCTCCGGCGACTGGGGACTGACCTGGGTGATCTGGCCGGTGGCCGGGGTGCTCTACGGCGCGCTGAGCGGTCTCGGCGTGGCGCTGCGCGGGGACGATAGTGCCCGAAAGCACGGCGGGAGCAGCTGAGAGTTCGGATCCGAACTGGCGAGAACTCTGCGGCACACGCTCTCACGCCTGCGCGGACGCCCAGGACTGCCGCCGGGTCTGCGGCAGGTTCCCGCAACACATGCAGAGTGGTCCGCCCATCGGCTCGTCAACCGCCTGCCCTTTGCCCCACGTCGTGCCGGGTCGACGCCAATGCAGACCCCAAGGATCGGTGAAGCAGAACTCAGGATTCGCGACACGGTCGGGCTCGAGCATGCCGATGGCGTTCCAGTTCGTGACCTCGATTGTTCCGCTGACGCTCTCGTGCGGAGCCAGGGTCCCCACCGCGACGCCCTGGAAGTAGTCGTCCAGGGTAGTGAGGGAGTCCAGGTCATATCGACTCTCGTTGTCGTCGTCCAGCTGGTGGACCACGATCTTGACGTTGGTGACCGGGAGCGATGAGTGGTTCGACAGCTCATACGTGTAGACGAGGACCCGTTCTCGACGTCCATTGCTGATGCGTTCCCGCCATTCGCTGCGCAGTGAGATCGATCGCCGCACGACGTCCTTCTTCTCCTCGCCCCGGAGCCGTTCCGAGTCACGGTGCTGACGGACCTGCCACGCCGCGACGAGGAGCGAGAGTCCGGCGAAGAAGAGCCCGACGACAGTTGCCACTGCCTGCGCCCAGGTCCCCACATCGCCCCACACCACTGCATACGGAACAAGGCCAGAGAAATACGCCCAGAGCAACAGTCCGATCAGTGCCGCTTCGAAGCCGATAACCCCGAGCAGCACGATCGCCAGCCACCTGGAACGGCGGCCGCTGCACCACGATCGTCTCTCCCTCATGGTGCGTAAGGATATTCGATCACGATCGGGAGGGCTCCGGAGCTCACGTCGTCTCCACCGACGAGAACGCCAGGGCCCGGGCGAGGATCTTCCTCGTCCGGGCCCCGGCGTCATCTCAACGGGCGAGAGATCAGAGCATGCAGCTGACGCAGCCCTCGACCTCGGTGCCCTCGAGCGCCATCTGCCGCAGGCGGATGTAGTAGAGGGTCTTGATGCCCTTGCGCCAGGCGTAGATCTGCGCCTTGTTGATGTCGCGCGTCGTGGCGGTGTCCTTGAAGAACAGCGTCAGCGACAGGCCCTGGTCCACGTGCTGCGTGGCCTCGGCGTAGGTGTCGACGATCTTCTCGTAGCCGATCTCGTACGCATCCTGGAAGTACTCGAGATTGTCGTTGGTGAGGTAAGGGGCGGGGTAGTACACCCGGCCGATCTTCCCCTCCTTGCGGATCTCGATCTGGGAGGCGATGGGGTGGATCGAGCTCGTGGAGTTGTTGATGTACGAGATCGAACCGGTCGGCGGGACAGCCTGCAGGTAGGCGTTGTACATGCCGTGCTCCGCGACCTCGCCACGCAGCTGCTTCCAGTCCTCCTGCGAGGGCAGGTGGGCATTGGACTCGGCGAACAGTGCACGCACCTTCTCCGTCTTCGGCTCCCACGCCTTGTCGATGTACTTGGCGAAGTACTCGCCGGTGGCGTACTTGGAGTTCTCGAAGTCGTAGAACTTCTCCCCGCGCTCCTTCGCGATCCGCATCGACGCCTTGATGGCGTGATAGGTGACCGAGTAGAAGTACATGTTGGTGAAGTCCAGGCCCTCGTCGGAGCCGTAGTAGATGCGCTCGCGCGCCAGGTAGCCGTGCAGGTTCATCTGCCCGAGCCCGATCGCGTGGGACTTGCGGTTGCCCTCGGCGATGGTCGGCACGGAGTCGATGTCCGAGGTGTCCGAGACTGCGGTCAGGCCACGGATGGCCGTCTCGATGGTCTGGCCGAAGTTCGGTGAATCCATCGCCTTGGCGATGTTCAGCGAGCCCAGGTTGCAGGAGATGTCCCGGCCCATCTCCTCGTACGTCAGATCGACGTTCATGGTCGAGGGGGTCGAGACCTGCAGGATCTCCGAGCACAGGTTGGAGTGCGTGACCTTGCCGGCGATGGGATTCGCCCGGTTCACGGTGTCCTCGAACATGATGTACGGGTAGCCGGACTCGAACTGGATCTCCGCCAGGATCTGGAAGAAGTCACGCGCCTGGATCTTCTTCTTGGAGATGTTCGGGTTGTCGACCATGTCCCGGTAGACCTCGGAGACGTTGACGTCCGCGAAGGGCTTGCCGTACTCGCGCTCCACGTCATACGGGGAGAACAGGTACATCGGCTCGTTCTTCTTCGCGAGCTCGAAGGTGATGTCGGGGATGACCACGCCGAGGGAGAGGGTCTTGATACGGATCTTCTCGTCGGCGTTCTCGCGCTTGGTGTCCAGGAAGCGCAGGATGTCCGGGTGGTGGGCGTTGAGGTACACCGCACCGGCGCCCTGGCGGGCCCCGAGCTGGTTCGCGTAGCTGAAGGAGTCCTCGAGCAGCTTCATCACGGGAATGACGCCGCTGGACTGGTTCTCGATGTGCTTGATCGGCGCACCGTACTCACGCAGGTTCGAGAGCAGCAGGGCCACGCCGCCGCCGCGCTTGGACAGCTGCAGAGCGGAGTTGATCGAGCGGCCGATCGACTCCATGTTGTCCTCGATGCGCAGCAGGAAGCAGGAGACGAGCTCTCCACGCTGTGCCTTGCCGGCATTGAGGAAGGTCGGGGTCGCGGGCTGGAAACGGCCGTCGAGGATCTCGTCGACCAGGTTGCGGGCCAGCTGCTCATCGCCGCGGGCCAGACCCAGGGCCACCATCACCACACGGTCCTCGAAACGCTCGAGGTACCGCTCGCCGTCGAACGTCTTCAGGGTGTACGAGGTGTAGTACTTGAAGGCGCCCAGGAAGGTCGGGAAGCGGAACTTCTTGGCGAAGGCCTGCTCCGAGAGAGACTCGATGAAGGAGAAGTCGTACTGCTCGAGGACCTCGGGCTCGTAGTACTTGTTCTCGACCAGGTAGTCCATCTTCTCGCGCAGCGAGTGGAAGAAGACGGTGTTGGGGTTCACGTGCTGCAGGAAGTACTCCCGCGCCGCTTCCCGATCCTTGTCGAACTGGATCTTCCCGTCCGGTCCGTACAGGTTCAGCATCGCGTTCAGCGCGTGGTAGTCGAGCCGCTTGTTGTGCTCGACCGGGGGCATCTCGGTCAGTGTCGCCAAAACTCTTCCAATCCGTCGTGGACCCGCGTCACATCGCGCGGAGTGCCGAACAGTTCGAACTTGTACATATGGGGGACCTCGCACTTGCGGGCGATGATGTCGCCGGCCAAGCAGTAGGCCTCTCCGAAGTTGGTGTTCCCCGCACCGATCACGCCTCGGATGTGCTTCCGGTTGCGTTCGTCGTTGAGGAACTTGATGACCTGCTTGGGGACGGCGCCACGGCCGTTGCCCCCTCCGTAGGTCGGAACCACCAGGACGAAGTCCTCGTCGACGACGAGGTGCTCATCCCGGGGGTAGAGCGGGACCCGGCGTGCCGGCATCCCGAGCTTCTCGACGAAGCGCTTGGTGTTGCCGGACACCGAGGAGAAGTAGACGAGGTTCGCCACGCCGACGCCTCCCGGGCCCGATCAGATGGCGGTGGCCTGGCGCTGTGCGCCGGCACCCACGAGGGTCTTGATCTTGTCGGGGCGGAAGCCGGACCAGTGGTCCTGTCCTGCGATGACCACGGGGGCCTGGAGGTACCCGAGGTTCATGATGCGCTCGCGTGCCGCGTCGTCCTCGGTGACGTCGACGACGTCGTAGGCGACGCCCGCCTTGTTCAGGGCGCGCTTGGTCGCATCGCACTGGACGCAGAGGGGCTTCGAGTACACGGTGATGTCCAAGGGAGGGGCCTTTCACGAGCGCCGCGCCGGGGCGCAGGACGGGAGCTTCACGGGTTGTCCGGGGGAGGTCCGAAGGACCGTGCCGCCACGCTCCGGAGCCGTGGATCAGGGGCGCAGCGATGAGTTCCGGTGCGCCGCCCGACCTCCGGTGACCCGGTACGGTGCGACTGCGTCAACACTACACCTAGTGGTGACCCGGCGCGACGACCACAAGATGTACTGAGTTACAACACTGTCATCCACAATCGACTGTTGATGGGCTGTGGATAGATCTGCAGGGTTGGGGACGAAGGGCTGGGCCACGCACGAAATCCGAGGATGCGTGCACAGAGCAGTGTGGATGAGGGGTCCGACAGCCCGTTCCTGCGGTGGATGACGCCGCTCCCCGCGACCTCCCGCAGCGCGAAGTAGTGAGGTAGGTCCCCGGCATGTCCGAGAGGACGCTCGGCGTGTCGTCGGCGTGTCCCGACAGTCGGCTCGGCGTGTCGTCGGCGTGTCGTCTTCCGGGGCCGTCGGAGGGTCCGACACGGGCCCACTGCGAGATCCGCGCGAGCCCCGGCGTTGCCCGCGCCCGCCCGCGTCATCCCCTCTGGGATCCGGGATCGCCTGGACGCGAGAACCCCCGCGGCCCAGTGGGCGGCGGGGGTTCTCAGCACTCGTGCGCGGTCAGGAGTCAGGAGCGAGGGTCCTCTGGGGCGGGAGCCGCCAGCGTCGGGCCGTCGACCGCAGGGTCGCCAGCCGCAGGGTCGCCAGTTGCATGGGCGCCAGCCTCAGTGCCGTCAGCCGCGGGGGCGTCAACCTCAGGGCCGTCAGCCGCGGGACCATTCGGCGCAGGAGCCTCCGGCGCTACGCTGCCAGCCGCGCCGTCGGCCGGGGTCTCCCCGCTCAGATGCCACACGTCGACGACCTCCTCCCCCTGCGCATCTCCCAGAGGCTCCGCGCTCTCGGGCGCGGCAGCTGTCGCATCGGCGGCGAGGGCCGCGTCGTCGGTTGCCGCTGGATCGTCATCGGCCGTCGCCGTCGCGTCGTCGTCGGCTGCTGTTGCTGTTGCTGTTGCTGTTGCAGCTGCGGTTCCAGGGGCCTCCGCTGCGGGCTCGGCGATCTCCACGATCAGCTCGGGTTCGCCCTGGGCGGTCGCGCCACCCACAGCAGCTGGCTCAGG
Organism: Brachybacterium sp. AOP42-C2-15; assembly: GCF_052377065.1. Taxonomy (NCBI): domain Bacteria; kingdom Bacillati; phylum Actinomycetota; class Actinomycetes; order Micrococcales; family Dermabacteraceae; genus Brachybacterium; species Brachybacterium sp. AOP42-C2-15. The sequence goes on along the minus strand of NZ_JBQSWK010000008.1, from coordinate 115,989 downwards.
CGCCTCGTCCTCCCGTGCCTCGCCCTCCACTGCCTCATCGCCCAGCACCTCATCACCAGGCGCTGCGTCGTGAGCCTCGTCGTCGGCGGCGTCCTTCTCAGCCTCGAGGCTGCGACCATCCGCGCCGACAATGCTCGAGAGCACCTCGCGCAGCAACGTCACCTGGGCTGCCGCCTCGGCAGCACCCGAGACCGGCTGCTTGCCCTTCTCCACGAAGGCGTGGAAGGCCTCCCACATGAGCTCCACCGCCCCCTTGGGAGCCGTGGTCGAGGTCTCCTGGACCACGCCCGACTTCTTCTCCCGCAGGGAGATCGTCGAGCGGACGTCGCTGTGCGAGGGGGCGGGCAGCTCCACGCGCATCCGTCGTCGCGCCGAGAGCACCTGCACGCTCTCGGAGTACTCCGGGGCGAACGGCAGGTAGTGCCACACCAGGCGCACCTGTGCCCCGCCGTCCAGCTCGCCGAGCAGCTCGATCGAGCCGGGGATCACTCCCTTGGGCCAGTGCCTCACCGCGACCAGGCGCGCGATCGGGCCATAGGCCGCCTCGATCACGGCCATCTGATGCGCCACGCCCGTCAGCAGGCCCTTGACATAGAGATCACGGTCGCGCTGAGTCGCACCCGCGCCCGCGCCCGCCTCGACCGCGGCCTGGAGGGCCTTGCGCCGCTGCGAGCGCACCTCGGTGGGCAGATCGTACGAGGCCGTGGTCACGTGGGCACTGCCGAACAGCGGCTGGCTCGCAGGCATCAGCACCTCGTGATCCACCATCCGCAGATCCTTGACGGGGATGTGCTCGGACATGCGGGTCACGGAGTCGTCGTACTGCTGGGGATAGGCCATCATCAGCAGGCGTCGGCCCGTCATCCGCTCGAAGCCGGCGACCTGCTCGACCTCGTCTGCGGAGAAGCCCACCGGCGGCTCCACGAGCACCGGGATGCCGCGGCGCATGAGCGTCAGCAGGTCCTCGACATGCAGCCCGTCGGTGGACAGCAGCGCGGCGTCGATCGCGAGGGTCTTGGCGCGCACCGCCGCGATCAGATCCGCGACCGTCTCGTAGCGCTTGTCCTCCTCGATCCCCCACACCTCGGAAGACTCGCGGCGCCGACGCGGGGAGTGATCCACCAGCGCGGCGATCGTGAAACGGTCCCAGCGCCTGCGCAGCACCGGGAGGTGCACGGCCTGGGCCATGGTTCCGGCGCCGATCACGGCAATGTTCAGGGTCTTGGGCATCGACTGGCTCCTCGGGCTCGGACGGGGTCGGCGGCAGCTCCGCGGGATCCTCGGCGGGCGCCGGGCCGTTCCGACAGTGCGCTCCGGACGGCACGGAGCGCACGCCTGTTCTACCACACCCCGGTGATGCCGGGCCGAGCCGCTCCCCCGGCGCGACCTGCGACGCAGGGACGGAGGTCACGCGGCGATCGGCACAGGAACCACCGGACCAGGATTATCGTGGGGCGCGGATCAGCACGTCTCAGGAGGACCACGTGGCAAGACGCTTCTACTTCGGCGCCCGCAACATCTCGCGCCCCTTCGTCAAGCTCTTCTGGAACCCTCGGGTCTCCGGGATCGAGAACGTCCCGCGCGAGGGCGGTTTCGTGATCGCCTCCAACCATCTCGCCAACATCGACAGCTTCGTGCTGCCCGTGGCGCTGCCCCGGCAGATCCGCTTCGTCGCCAAGGACACCCTGTGGACGCAGAAGGGGATCCGCGGGCGCGTCCTGCGCTGGTTCTTCGAGGCCGTCGAGGCAGTCCCGGTGGATCGCGAGGCCCTGTCCTCCGGGAAGGGTGCCCTCCAGGCCGGGCTCACGATCCTCCGCGACGGCGACGGCTTCGCGATCTATCCCGAGGGCACCCGTTCCCGGGACGGCCTGCTGCATCCGGGGAAGCAGGGCGCCGCCTGGCTCGCCGTCGAGTCCGGCTGCCCCGTGATCCCCGTCGGACTCAAGGGCACCCAGCACATGTTCTCGCGGCTGCTCCCCCACCGCGGCGCCATCACCGTGCGCATCGGCACCCCGATCCACCTCGAAGACATCGACCCCACCGCGTCCAAGGGAGTGCGGCGCCGGATCCTGAACGCCAGAATCATGGACGAGATCCAGAAGCTCTCCGGCCAGCGTCGCGCATAGGCACTGCCTGCCTATCGTCGCCCGGGCCGGGCTCGTCGTCGCACAAGTCGGGCCCTGCAGGCGCACGAGTCGTGCCCTGCAGGCGGACGGGTCTGACCCTGCTGGCATACCGGCCAAGGGCCTTATCGCCGCCGGTCCCCCCGCATACCGCCCGGCGACCAGTAGGATCTGGCCAGGCCGCGCACACCGAGCGGCGGCCGCCGCCCGGACCCCACCCGAGGAGAGCAGATGGCCGTCGTCGTCGGATTCATCCCCACTGACGTGGGTTTCAAGGCGCTGTCCGCAGCCCGCGACGAGGCGGAGCAGCGAGGTGGGCCGCTGATCGTGGTCAACGTTCTGCGCGAGGGGGTCGGAGCGGATCCCCGTCACGCCGACGAACAGCAGCTCGAGATCGCTCGTGACCAGCTGCGGCACGCCCGCGTGCGGGTCGCCTTCCGCCAGGAGACCACCGACGACGACATCGCCGATGTGCTGCTGCAGGTGCAGGAGGAGGAGAAGGCGGAGCTGCTGGTGCTGGGAGTGCGCCGACGCCAGGAGCTCGCCCGTCACCTGCTGGGCCTGACCGTCCAGAAGCTCCTGCTCTCCGCCGACTGCGAGGTCCTCGTCGTCTGAGCCGACCCCGGTGAGCCGACTCCGGCGGGCGGCAGGCACGAGGCACGGCAGACACGTCAAGCACGAGGCACTGCAGGCGCGGGGCATGGCAGTCGCGGGCCACGGCAGTCGCGGGCCACTGCAGGCAGCAGACATGAAAGGGCCGGGCCGGGGCATGTCGCCCCGACCCGGCCCTGACTGCTGTGGATCAGGCGTTCAGCGGATCCCCGCCGGGCTGCTCGTCACCCTTGGCGGTGTTCACGGCCAGCGCGATGCGCTCACCGATCGTGGTGTCGACGTTCTTCCAGTACTGGAGGGCCTTGCTCAGCACCGGCTCCTCGACCGTGCTCAGCGCACCGGAGACGGTCTCGACGAACTGGTCGCGCTGGGCGTCGTTGTACACCTCGCGCACCAGGATGCCGGGCTGGATGAAGTCGCTGTCCTCGGCGTGGAGGGTGTACGCGGCGCGCACCATCTCGCCATCGGCCTCCCAGCCGTTGTCGACCGGTCCCTGCTCGTCCTGGTAGGCGCGACCGTAGGAGTTCGGCGCGTACACCGGTGCGTCCCCGCTGTGCAGGAACTGCATGAACCCCTCCTTGTCGTAGGAGTTCGTGGGGACCACCGGCTGGTTCACGGGCAGCTGGTTGAAGTTGGTGCCGATGCGGTGGCGCTGTGCGTCCGGGTAGGAGAAGACGCGGCCCAGCAGCATCTTGTCCGGGGAGACGCCCGTGCCCGGCACGGTGTTGCCGGGGCTGAAGGCCGCCTGCTCGATCTGCGCGTAGTGGTTCTGCGGGTTCTTGTTCAGGGTGAACTTGCCGACCTTGATCAGCGGGTAGTCCGCGTGCGGGACGGTCTTGGTGAGGTCGAAGATGTTGAAGCGGTAGTTCTTCGCGTCCTCATAGGGGATCACCTGGACGGACATGGTCCAGCTGGGGTTCTCGCCGCGCGCGATGGCGTCGAAGAGGTCCCGGCGGTGGTAGTCGCCGTCGGAGCCGGCCAGCTTCTCGGCCTCCTCGTTGCTGAGGAACTCCATGCCCTGGTCGGTGTGGAAGTGGTACTTGATCCAGAACTTCTCACCGGACTCGTTGACCCACATGTAGGTGTGCGAGCCGTAGCCGTTCATGTGGCGCCAGGACTTGGGCAGGCCGCGCTCACCCATCAGGTAGGTCACCTGGTGCGCGGACTCCGGGGAGTTGGACCAGAAGTCCCACTGCATCTGGTTCGAGCGCAGGCCCGAGTCCGGGGTGCGCTTCTGGGAGTGGATGAAGTCGGGGAACTTCATCGGGTCGCGCAGGAAGAAGATCGGGGTGTTGTTGCCGACGATGTCGAAGTTGCCCTGCTGGGTGTAGAACTTCAGCGCGAAGCCGCGCACATCGCGCCAGGTGTCTGGCGAGCCGAGCTCACCGGCGACGGTGGAGAAGCGGGCCAGCATCGGGGTCTTGCGACCGGGCTGGAAGAGGTCCGCCTTGGTGTACTGCGAGACGTCCTCGGTGACCTCGAGCTCGCCGAAGGCACCGGAGCCCTTGGCGTGGGGGCTGCGCTCCGGGACGCGCTCGCGGTCGAAGCGGGCGAGCTTCTCGACCAGTGCGACGTCGTGGAGCAGCAGCGGGCCGTCGGCGCCGAGGCTCAGCGAGTGCGCATCGGACTCGCGGGGAGCGCCGGTTTCCGTGGTGCTCGGGATCGTGGGATCGAAGTCGGTCATCTGCATCTCCTGGGTGGTGGGGGATTCTGACAAGCTGTGAGAAAAAGTTCGGATACGGGGGCCGGGAAGGATTCCGGAGGTCATCGGCCTCGGATCAGGGAGCGGGGGTCGAGGCGGGTCCGGCGGGGATCGAGGACGCCGACGCCGACGTAGTCGCCGCCGCGATTGCCCGGCATTCCGAGCAGACGCCCCGATAGACGACATCTGCGATCTCGATGTCGAAGCCGTGGGAGTCGTGCGGGGTCAAGCAGGGCGCCTCTCCGACCGCGCACGGGACGTCCTCGAGCCGGCCGCATTCGCGGCAGACCAGGTGGTGGTGGTTGTCGTGGCGATGCATCTCGTACTGCATGCTGCGACCGCCCACCGACACCCGACGCAGCAGATCTGCATCGGAGAGGGCGTTCAGCACGTCATAGACCGCCTGACGGGACACGGCCCCCAGGCTCTCGCGGACGGACCGGGCGATCGTCTCCGCATCGGCATGCGGGTTCGCCTCGACCGCCGCCAGCGTCGCGAGCCGCGGAGCGGTCACGCGCAGACCCGCGCCCCGGAGGGCGGAGGTGTGAGCGGTGGTCGTCATGGCTCCACCATAGCGCCCTGTCTGGACTATCTCAAGAAAGCGTCTAGGTCCGGAGAGGGTGTGGGGTGTCCGGAGAGGGCAGGGCCGGGACGCCCGCGCAGCGGTTCAGCCCTTGGTCGCCCCCGCGGTCAGCCCGGAGACGATGTACTTCTGCGTGAACAGCGCCATCACGATCACCGGCAGCGTGATGATCACCGAGGCCGCCATCAGGCCGCCCCAGTCCACCGAGGAGTACGCGATGAAGTTGAAGATCGCGACCGGCAGGGTGCGGGTGCTCTGACTGGCCAGCACCAGCGCGAACATGAAGTTGTTCCAGGAGAAGATGAACGCCAGGATCGAGGCCGTCGCGATGCCCGGGGTCGACAGCGGCAGGGCGATCCTCGCGAAGACCCCGATGTTGGTGAGGCCGTCGACCAGCCCGGCCTCCTCGAGGTCGCTGGGCAGCGACTCGAAGAACGACAGCATCACCCAGGCGATCAGCGGCATGGTGACGAACATGTGGGAGATGATCAGCGGCGCATAGCCGCCCACCCAGCCCAGCATCGCGAACACGTAGTAGAACGGCACCAGCAGGGACACCCCGGGGATGATCCGGGCCACCAGCAGCATGCCGGATGACCGTGACATCCCGTACTTCGCCATCACATAGGCGGCGGGGACTGCGAGCAGCAGCGACAGGCCGACGGCGGCGACGCCGACGACCAGTGAGTTCAGCATGAACAACCCGAACTGCGCCTCGGTCATCACCCGGACGAAGTTGTCCAGCGTCGGGGTGAAGCGGAACAGTCGCGTGGGATCGGTGATGTCCAGGCTGGTCTTGATCGAGGACAGGCCCATCCACAGCAGCGGGAACAGGAACACCAGGGCGATGATGCCGATCGCGACATAGCGCGCCACGTTCTTCAGGAGCTTCTGCCGCCTCATCCGCGATCACCGCTCTGGGCAAAGCGGAACAGGGCCCAGGAGGCACCGACGATGAGGAGGAAGAAGACGACCAGCACGGCCGAGGCGATGCCGTACTCGTTGTACTCGAAGAACAGCGAGTAGGACAGGATGTTCAGCGTCTCCGCCTCATGGAACGAACCGCCGCCGCGACCCTTGGTCGCGTACAGCAGGTCGAAGGTCTTCAGCGCGTCGATCGAACGCAGCAGCACGGCGGTGATCACGACCGGCATCAGCTGCGGCATCACCACGAAGCGCAGCCGCTGGAAGAAGTTCGCCCGGTCGATCAGGGCCGCCTCCTCCGGCTCCTCCGGCAGGGAGGAGAGCCCGGCCAGCAGGATCAGCGTGACCATCGGGGTCCACTGCCAGATGTCGACGAACATCAGGGTCGGCATCGCCTGGGTCGGGGAGGAGATCCACCCCTGAGGCGGGAGGCCGAACCAGCCGATGAAGGTGTTCACGAAGCCTATGGTGGGCTCGAACAGCAGCAGCCACATCATCGCCACAGCCACCGGCGTGGCGACCAGGGGCAGCAGGATCACGACCCGCACGAAGCCCTGCCCGCGGAAGGGGCGTCGCAGCAGCAGAGCGATCGCCAGACCCAGCAGGAACTCCACACCCACGCAGATCACGGTGAAGTAGAGCGTCCGCCAGACGGCCGGCCAGAACCGGTCCAGGCCGGTGAAGACCTCGACATAGTTCGCCAGGCCGATGAAGCCGAAGCCTCGCTGCAGGGAGCCGCTGGCGTCCGTGAGCGACATGATCAGCGTGTAGATCGCGGGGAACACGACCATCACGATGGTGAACAGGAGGGCCGGGAGCGCGAACAGCCACTTCATGTGCCGGTTCGCCCAGCCGGAGAAGCCGGGCGCCCCACCGGACACGGTGTGTCCCGTCGGCCGCCCGATCTGGGAGTCGGCCGTCATGGGAGGCTCAGCCCTCCTCGTCGAGGAAGGCCTGGTATTCAGTCTGCGCGGTGGTGATGGCCGCGTCGAGGTCGCCGCCCTCGATGCCGATCGGGATCGGGGCGCCGACGATGTCGCGTGCCTGCGAAACCTCGACCACGACCGGCCGGTCGTGGTCCACGCCTTCGGTGAGCGAGGCCTTGATGGTCGCGGTGAGGTTCTCGGGGAAGGCGGAGGTGGCGTCGGGGTCGTCCCAGACCGAGGTCCGGGCTCCGGCGACGCCGGCCTTGCTGATCTCGGTCATGATCTCGGCGGAGGTCGCCCATTGGATGAACGTCCAGGCGTTCTCGGTGTTCTCTGAGGCGGCGTTGATCGCGAGTGCCCAGGACGGGATCGAGTACGGCTTCGAGCCGGCGTCCCCGGCGGGCATCGGGGCGACGGCGAAGGTGTCGCCGATGCGCGACTGGGTCTCGTCGATCATGTTGTTGTAGAACACGCTGGCGTCGGTGTAGAAGGCGGCCTGGCCCTGCTGGAAGATGGCGCTGGCCTCCTTCCAGCTCATGTTGGTGGTGCCGGGAGGGCCGTAGCTGCGCAGCAGGTTGGTGTACATCTCGTACGCGGCCCGGGCCTCGGGGGTGTCGATGGTCGCGGTTCCGGCGGCGTCGTCCCAATCTCCGCCGTAGCCGTACAGGAAGCTCGAGAACTGGGTGACCGCCGCGGCGCGCTGCCCGCGGGCGACGAATCCGAAGACCCCGTCGTTCGCCTCCTGGATCGCCTTCGCGGCCGCCTCGAGGTCATCGAAGGTGGCGGGGACCTCGAGCCCGGCCGCCTCGAGCAGGTCGGTGCGGTAGTACATGACCTCCTGCTCGACCACGATCGGGACGCACACGATGCCCTCGTCGGTGGTCGCGGCGCCTTGGGCTTGGAAGTCGTCCCAGTTCCAGTCGCTCGCGCCGCTGACCTGGTCATCCAGCGGCAGCAGCCAGCCGTTGCGGGAGAACAGCTTGCCCTCCTGCAGGGGGCGCAGCATCGCGACGTCGATGTCGGAGGCGCCCGAGTTGAGCTGGACCTTGTACTGATCGGAGAGCTGGTCCTCCCCCAGCGTGGTGAGCTCGACCTTGAGGCCGCTCTCCTCCTCGAAGCGGGGCAGGAGATCCTTGACCACATCGGTCCACGGATGGTTCGAGAGGGTGAGCATCAGCGTGCCGCCCCCACCGCCACCTCCGCCGGACGAGGAGCCGCCTCCGCAGGCGGCGAGGGCGAGGGTGCCGGCTCCGAGGCCGGCACCGGCGAGAAGCGAGCGACGTGTGGGACGAGCGGACATGACAGCTGCTTTGCATCAGCATGCGCGTCGAACCAGACTCCCACACGCCGTGACGAACCTCACGTCGACTCCCCCTCTGGGGAGGTCACTATCCGGTGACGACGCCGCGGGTGACCCTCAGGGCATGCGCCAGGCCGCCCCCGGGTCCTGGGTGGCGAACTTGCCGCCGCTCACGTCGAGCAGTGCACCGGTGATGTAGCCGGAGAGGTCACCGGCCAGGAACAGGCAGAGGTTCGCGACGTCCTCTGGCAGCCCCCAGCGGCGAATGCTCAGCTGGTCCAGCTTCGTCGCCGCCGCGGACTCGTCGAGCGCGGAGAAGCCGTTCATCGCGGTGGGGATCATGCCGGGCGCGTAGGCGTTCACGGTGATCCCCCAGGGGCCCAGCTCGCTCGCGAGCACCCGCGTCATCTGCACCACGGCGGCCTTGGAGGCGCCGTACGCCGCCGCCTCGACGCTGGGGATGATCGCCGCGAACGATGCGGCGTTGATGATCCGCCCCGACTGCTGCCGTTTCATCATCGGGATGACCGCCTGGCAGGTGTTCAGCACGCCGCGCACGTTGACGGCGAAGACTCGGTCCCACAGCGCGGGGTCGAAGCTCTCCAGCGGCCCCTCGGCGTTGATGCCGGCGTTGTTGACCAGCACGTCGAGCCTGCCGTGCCGCTCCTCGATCCTCGCGATCGCCGCCCGTACCGCCTCAGGATCGGTGATGTCGCAGGTCAGGACCGTCTCGGCGAGGCCCTCCTCGCGCAGCTCGGCGAGCGCGTCGGGGTCGATATCGAGCCCCACGACAATCGCTCCCTCCCGGGCGAAGGTCTGTGCGATGGTGCGGCCAATCCCCCGCGCGGCGCCGGTGACGAGCACGACGCGCCCTGACATGTCGATCTGCATGCTTCTCCTCGGATCATGGGCTCCCGGGCGCGGGCGCGTGAGTGCGCTCTACGCTGGGCGGGACCCGATCTCGGGTCCACAGACACCGGGTCCCACTGTCGCCCCTGCTTCGGGCGTGGTCAAGGGACCGGAAGGAGAGACAGCGATGGATGCACGCACCGTCTGGGTGACCGGCGCGGGATCGGGGATGGGCCGCGCCTCTGCGCTCCTCGCGGCGCAGGACGGGAGACCGGTGGCGCTGTCCGGTCGGCGTGCCGAGCCGCTCGAGGAGGTCGCCGAGGAGATCCGCGCCGCGGGCGGGACCGCGCTCGTGGTGCCGCTGGACGTCGCCGATCGCGCAGCCGTGAAGGCGGCGGCCGTGCGGATCGGCGAGGAGCTCGGGAGCATCGAGGCGCTGGTGCTGTCGGCCGGGGCGAATGCGCCCCGCCGCTATTGGCGCGATCAGGACCTCGAGCAGTTCGCGGCGCTCACTGACATCAACCTGCTGGGACCGGTGGCGGTGATCGACGCGGCGCTCCCGGGGATGCGGGAGCGCGGCGCGGGCACGATCGTGCTGATCTCCTCGTATTCGGCCTGGCGCTTTTCGCCAGACGCCGGGGTGGCCTACAGCGCCTCGAAGACGGCGCTCGGTCCGCTGGCGGCGACCCTGAATGCGCAGGAGAACCAACACGGCATCCGTGCCTGCCACCTGTGCCCGGGAGACGTCGACAGCGCCTTCCTGGACCAGCGGCCGCAGGTGCCGGGAGCCGCCGACAGAGCCGTCATGCTCAGTCCTGAGGACGTGGGACGGGCCGTGTCGTTCGTGCTGACCAGTCCGCCGCATGTGGTGATCGACGAGCTCGTCATCAGCCCCGCGAAACCGGCCGTCTGAACCGGCTGTCTGAACGGCACCCGGAACTTCGGCCGGAACGGCATCCGGAACTGCGGAAGGGCCCCGCTCCTGTGCGTCACAGGAGCGGGGCCCTTCTGCATGCGGAGCCGCCTAGGAGAATCGAACTCCTGACCTATTCATTACGAGTGAATCGCTCTACCGACTGAGCTAAGGCGGCGTCGTCGCCGGGGCACGGCGGACCGGTTCACTGTACGTGACCTGCAGGGCCCTGTGCAAAGCAGGAAGGGGCGATCCGTGTCACCCCGTCGGCCGCCGCGGGCTCAGCAGGTCAGGCCGTCCTCCGGCACGGTGCCCTCGAGCAGGTAGGCGTCGACCTGTTCCTCGATGCAGCCGCCGGAGCGCCCATAGGCGGTATGGCCCTGCCCCTCGAAGGTCAGCAGCACACCGCTCTCGAGCTGCTCGGCGAGGCTCTGCGACCACTGGTACGGGGTGGCCGGGTCACCGGTGGTGCCGATGACCACGATCGGGCCGGCGCCCTCGGCGGCGATCGGGGCGGGCTCACGCAGCGCAGGGACCGGCCACTGGGCGCAGCCGCTCCCGCTGAACGTCGGGCCGAAGGTCGGGAACTCCTCCGCCAGGCGCTGCGCCTCCTGCGCGACCCATTCCTCGTCGGCGACCTCGGGGCGGTCCAGGCAGTTCACCGCGGCCTGCGCGAAGGTCGCGTTGGTGCGGTAGGTGCCATCCGCGGAGCGTTCGGAGGAGCTGTCGGCGATCGAGAGCAGCAGCGAGCCGTCCCCGCTCATCGCGGCGGAGAGCGCGTCGCGGCCGTAGTCCCATAGCCCGTCGTCGTACATCAGCAGCATCACGGCCGACCGGGCGAGGCTCCCGGTGAGCGGCCTTTCCGGGTCCCCGCTGTCCAGGGGGGAGGATTCCACGGCGGTGAAGAAGGAGAGCAGCTGCTGCCTGGCGTCCTCCTCGCTGCCCTTGAACGGGCAGCCCTCCCCCGCCTCCAGGCAGTCCGCGAGGAACGCCTCGGTGGCGCGTTCGAAGCCCTCCGACTGACCGGCCGCGAAGTCGTTGCTGGTCAGTGTGGGGTCAATTCCGCCGTCGAGCACGAAGTGGCCCACCCGCGCGGGGTACAGCTCGGCGTAGCTGGCGCCGAGATAGGTCCCGTAGGAGTAGCCCAGATAGTCCAGCTGCTCGGAGCCGAGCGCCGCACGCAGCACGTCCATGTCGCGAGCGGCGGAATAGGTGTCGAGATAGGGAAGGACATCCTCGGAGTGCGCTTCGCAGGCTTCGGCGACGCGGGTGCCCCATTCGATGGCGAGCTGCTGGGCCTCCGGAGAGCCGGGCTCCGCTCCGGCCGCGAGGTACTCGTCGGTCTCCTCGTCGCTGAGGCACTCGATGCCGGCGGAGCGGTTGACCCCGCGCGGGTCGAAGCCGACCAGGTCATAGGCGGTGCGCACCTCGGGTGAGATCAGGTAGGGCATGCTCTCGAGGTAGTTCACGCCGGAGCCTCCGGGCCCGCCGGGGTTCGTGACCAGGGCGCCGACCCGTTCACCCGAGGCCGCGATCCGTCCTACCGCGAGCTGGATGTCCCCGGCCTCCGGGTCGTTCCAGACCAGCGGCACGTCGATCGTGCCGCATTCGATGTCCGGCCCGTCCACGCCCTCGCAGGGTCCCCACTCGATGTCCTGCGCGTAGTAGTCCGCGTAGGCGGGATCCTCGGCGGGATCCGCAGGCAGGTCCACGGCGGCGGAGGTGCCGAGCTCCTCGAGCGCCGACCCGTCCGGTGCAGACCCGTCCGGCGCAGGCCCCGGCGCTGCTGAGGCGCCGCCGCCGTCGCTCGCCCCGTCACCGTCATCCGGCGCCCCGTCGGGCGCGGTGCAGCCGGCCAGCAGCAGGATGGTCACGGCTGCCGCGGCGGCGAGACGCGTGAGGCGGGGGTGGGCGGCGAGAGTCATGCAGGTTCCTTGTCCGTACGGGAGGCGGGCTGGACGGGCGGGGCGGCGGGATCCGCAGGGCCCGGGGGCGCGGCATGCGGTGGGCTTGGCGTGCGGGTGGCGCGGGGCCCGGCCATCCTAGGCCCCGCGCATGTCCTGCTCCCTGACCGTTCAGCCCACCTCGCGCCGGTTCCAGCGCCGGATCCCGAACACGGTCGGCACGATCACCAGCAGCAGCAGCGGCAGCAGCTCGAAGGCGGTCGCCTCCCCGCCGCCGAAGGTGATGGCGGCGGTCTGCAGGTCGACAGCGCGGATGATGTCGCTGATCACCTCGGAGCCGAACACCATCGCGAGGGTCCCGGCGGTGGTGATGACGAAGGGTGTTCCGATCGCGGTGACCAGGCCGATCACCGTGGACTGCAGCAGGATCGCCATCGCCAGGGAGAACAGCAGCGTCGCCGCCATCATCGCCAGCTGGGTGGTCAGGACTCCCTCCATGCTGGAGAAGATCGCGCCCTCGCCGAGCAGCTCACCGCCCACCCAGGTGGCGGCGGCCGCGAGACCGATGGACAGTGCCATCAGCGCGAGGAACACCACCGTGGCGGCGAGCACCTTCGAGGTCAGCACCGCGAGCCGGCCCGGCCGCTGCAGCAGCGTGTTCTGGATGGACTTGTCGGACCACTCCCCCGCCACCATCATCACCGTGATCACGGGGATGATCAGGCTCAGCGGGAGTGCGAGGACGGCGAAGGTGAACTCCACGTCGGAGGTGCCGCCCGGCATGACGGCTGGCTGGATGAGCCCGCCGAGGGCGGCGAAGCCGGCGATGATCAGCACGGACAGGGTCAGCAGGAACGCGGCTCCACGGGTGTCGAGGAAGCTGCGCAGGTCGATGGCGGGTCTCATGGGGTGACTCCTCAGGTGGGTCAGTGCGGGGCAGTGCAGTGCAGTTCAGGTCAATGCGGTGCGGGTCGGGTCGGGCGGTGCCGGCCAGCGCAGGGCGGGCCGCGCGGTGCTGATCAGCGCAGCGGTGCCGGGGCGGGCTCGGGGGCGGCAGCGGTCTCCGAGAACGCAGCGGCGTTCACGGGCTCCGCGCCACCGGACTGCTCGGCGCTGCCGGTGAGGGCGAAGAATAGGTCCTCGAGCCCGCCGCCGGAGGTCGCACCCAGGGAGGTGAGCACCAGCTGCTCGCGCAGCGCCAGGCGTCCCATGTCCTCAGGGGCGAGGCTCACCTCGAGCTCGGCGTCGAGGCGCTGCTCATAGGCGATCCCGTGCTTGTCCAGGGCCTTCAGGAGGGCGGCTGCGTCCAGTGCGGTGACGCGGGTGCCCGTGCCCGAGTCGGTGGTCAGCTCCTCGAGGGTGCCCTCGCGCACCAGGCGGCCCTGCGAGATGACCACCAGGCGGTCCACCGTCGCCTCGACCTCGCGCAGCTGGTGGCTGGAGAGCAGCACGGTGCCGCCGGCTGCGGCGAAGGAGCGCAGCAGGCGGCGCATCCAGCGGATCCCCTCGGGGTCCAAGCCGTTCGCGGGCTCGTCGAGGACGAGCACGGCGGGGTCACCGATCAGCGCCACCCCGATCCCGAGCCGCTGGCGCATGCCATAGGAGTAGCCGCCTACGCGCTTGCCCCCGGCGTCCTGGAGACCCACCTGCTCGAGCACCTCGTCGGCCCGGGAGGCGGGCATCCCGATCGTGCGGGCGGTCAGCCGCAGCGTCTCCAGGCCGGTGCGGCCACCGTGCAGGGCGCGGGCATCGAGCATCACCCCGATGGTGCGTGCGGGGTGGGAGAGCCGCCGGTAGGGCTCCCCGCCCACGAGCGCCTCGCCGGCGTCGGCCTGCGCCAGGCCGGTCAGGATGCGCAGCGTGGTGGACTTGCCGGCGCCGTTGGGGCCGAGGAAGCCGGTGACGGTGCCGGGACGGCACACGAAGCTGAGGTCGTCGACGGCCGCGCGCTCGCCGTAGCGCTTGGTCACGCCGCGCACCTCGAGGGTGGGGCCGGAGGATGTGGATGAAGGGGTCGTGATGCTCATGGGACGAGACTCCTCCTGCATCACGCGGCCGCGACAGCGTCGCGGGGCCAGGCCGGTGGCGACGAAGGTCGGGCCGCGGGTGGTCCACGGGGACGGCAGGGGCGACCTCCGTCGATCCCGTCCCCGACCTGGGGCGAGGACCGGGCGGACGCTGCTGGTCCGGGCGGGGGCCGGGAGCTGCGCGATTACAGTGGCCACGTGGATGAACCCGGAGCCCCGAGGCGGCAGCGCTGGCAGGAGGTGCTCGTCCTCGCCGTCGTCGTGGCCGAGGCGATAGCGCAGCTGGTCGTCGTGACCTCCCCCTTCGAGCCGTGGCGCGCCGCCCTGACGCTCGTGCTCGGGAGTGCTCTGCTGCTGCGCCATCGGCACTGGCGCTGGCTGCTGCCCGTGCTGCTGGTGCTCAACGCGGCGGTGATGGCGCTCTCGGTGCTGATCATCGTCGTCTACAGCTTCGCAACCCGCAGCCACCATCGGCTGCTGACCCTGCTGGTCGCAGCGCTGGCCGTGGCCGCCGGGGCGGTGCCCTCACTGCTCTGGGTCGGGGCCGGCCCGTACATGGGCATCACCGGACTGGTGGTGAGCACGCTGATCGTCGCCGCCTCAGCCGCGACCGGGATGTACACCTCGACCCGACGCGCCCTGCTCGCCCAGCTCCAGCAGCGGGCGGAGCAGGCGGAGTCCGGACGTGCTGCCGCCGAGGAGCAGGCCCGGCGCGCCGAGCGCACCCGCATCGCCCGCGAGATGCACGACATCGTCGCCCACAAGATCTCGCTGGTCGCCCTGCAGGCCGGCGCTCTCGAGGTGAACCCGAATCTCGAGCGCGCCCAGGTGCAGCAGTCCGCCGGCCTGATCCGGCAGACCGCGACGACCGCGCTCTCGGAGCTGCGCGAGGTGCTGGGAGTGCTGCGCGGCGATGGGGAGGAGGCGCCTCTGGCACCGCAGCCCACCTGGGAGGACGTGCGCCGCCTGGTGGCCACCTCGCAGGACGCCGGCATCTCCGTGGACCTCTTCGATTTCATCGACGATCCGGTGCCCGATCAGCTCGCGCGCACCGCCTACCGGGTGGTGCAGGAGGGGCTGACCAACATCCATAAGCACGCCCTGCACACCAAGGCGCGGGTGGCGCTGATCGGCGAGCCCGGCATCGAGCTGGTGATCGAGGTCAGTAATGTTCTCCCCAAGGGGTTCACGACGGATCTTCCCGGGGCCCGGATGGGCCTGTCGGGCATCGAGACCCGTGTCACCCACGCGGGTGGCACCATCACGTCGGGCCCCACCGACGACGGACGCTTCGAAGTGAGGGCGGTGATCCCGTGGCCGACGGCGACGTGACTCGTGTAGGACTGATCGACGACGACTCCCTGGTGCGTGCTGGGCTGGCGATGATCCTGGGAGCTGATCCGGCCATCGAGGTGGTGGGTCAGGGCAGCGATGGCGCGGAGGCGGTGACACTGGTGCAGAAGCACCGCCCGGACGTGCTGCTGATGGATGTGCGTATGCCGAAGCTCGACGGGATCGCCGCGACCCGCGCGGTCAGCGCCCTGCCGAACCCGCCCAAGATCATCATGTTGACGACGTTCGACATGGATGAGTACGTCTTCCAGGCGCTCGAGGCCGGAGCCAGCGGCTTCCTGCTCAAGGACACTCCGCCCCAGGACCTCGCCCGTGCAGTCCATGTGGTCGCCGGAGGCGAGGCCATGCTCTCCCCCACCGTCACCCGACGGATGCTCTCGCACTTCTCCGACGCCAATCCGGGCTCGCGCCAGGAGCAGCACCCCGGGCTCGATCAGCTCACCGAGCGCGAGACCGAGGTGCTCGGCGCGGTCGGCGCGGGACTGTCCAACGCCCAGATCGGGATGCGGCTGTTCATGAGCGAGGCGACGGTGAAGGCGCACGTCTCGAAGATCTTCGCGAAGCTCGACTGCACCAACCGCGTGCAGATCGCGATCATCGCCCATGAGGCCGGGCTCACGGACCTCGACGCCGACCAGGTCTGAGCGACCCGGCAGCAGTCCTCACGGGTCAGCCCCAGCCGAGCTCGTGGAGGCGGGCGTCGCTGATCCCGAACAGGTGGCCGAGCTCATGCAGCACGGTCACCGCGATCTCCCGGACCAGGTGTTCGCGGGAGATGGCATGGCGCTGGAGCGGGCCGCGGAAGATGAAGATCCGATCCGGCTGGGCGTAGCCGTCGAAGACCGAGCGCTTGTCCAGCGGGATCCCCTCGTACAGGCCCAGCAGCTCGCGACCGTCGGCCTGCTCCGGTGACGGCTCCTCCTCCACCAGGATCACAACATTCGCCTCGGCGATGGCGCGGGCGATCTCCTCGGGCAGCGAGTCCAGGGCGTCATCGACCGCTTCCTCGAACTCCTCGCGACTGATCCGGATCATGGAGCCATCGAACCATGCGCGGGCCGTACGTGGCGGGCTGCGCGCGGGACGTGACGCGACAGCCTGGAACTGCGCCGCATCGTGTCGGATACGACGCATCCATGCCGAACCCGGAGGCATAGATCGCCAGAGATGGGTATGCTCTGCGTCGGGCAGTTCTGCTGCCCGGGCCCCCATCGTCCAGTGGCCTAGGACACCGGCCTTTCACGCCGGCGACACGGGTTCGAATCCCGTTGGGGGTACTTCGCTCCAGGTGCGACGGAAACGTCCGGACCAGGCGAAACGGAAGTGCGAGACGGCTCACAGCCAGTTTGGTCGAGAGCCATCTGAACATCCGGTAGAGTTATTCGAGTCGAAGCGAGTACGCGAAGCGCACAGACACGCATGGCCCTGTAGCTCAGTTGGTTAGAGTGCCGCCCTGTCACGGCGGAGGTCGCCGGTTCAAGCCCGGTCAGGGTCGCCATCGAAAGCAGGCCCCGGAACATCGTTCCGGGGCCTGCTTCGTTCTCTGGATCCCCCAGCAGCCGACGCAGGTTCGAGTCCCCTAGCGGGGCATATGCCACCGCTCGCAGCTCACCCCCTCCGCTCGTTTCCCCTTACGCTCGAGGGATGAGCACCTCCCTGCGCAATCACCGCATCCGCCTCGCCTCACGCCCCCAGGGCGAGCCCGTCCCCGACGACTTCACGCGCGACGTGAGCGAGGTCCGGTCCCCCGAGGCGGGCCAGGTGCTGCTGCGCACCCGCTACCTGTCCTTGGACCCCTATGTCCGCGGCCGGATGAGCGCCGCGAAGTCCTATGCGTCGCCGATGGAGGTCGGGGACGTGATCGTCGGCGGCACCGTCTCCGAGGTGGTCGAGTCCGCGGCCGACGGCTTCGCGCCGGGCGACACCGTCCTCTCCTACGGCGGCTGGCAGGAGTACAGCGTCGAACCCGCCGCGCAGCTGCGCCGCCTGGACCCCGCCGCCGCCCCGGTCACGACCGCTCTCGGGGTGCTCGGCATGCCCGGCTTCACCGCCTACGCCGGTCTGCTCGCGATCGGAAAGCCCCAGCCCGGGGAGACCGTCGCGGTCGCGGCGGCCACCGGGCCGGTCGGCTCTGCCGTGGGCCAGATCGCGAAGATCCACGGTGCCCGCGCGATCGGCATCGCCGGCGGCGAGCAGAAGGTCGCACGCCTGCAGGAGCTCGGCTTCGACGCGGCGCTCGACCACCGGGCCCCGGACCTGGCCGGCAGGCTCGCCGCGGCCGCCCCCGACGGCATCGATGTGTACTTCGAGAACGTCGGCGGCACAGTGTGGGACGCGGTGCTGCCACAGCTCAACGAGTTCGCGCGAGTGCCGGTATGCGGGCTGGCCGCGAACTACAACGCGACCTCGCTGCCCGAGGGCCCCGACCGCAGCGGGCAGCTCATGGGCGCCATCCTCGCGAAGAGCCTCACCCTGCGCGGATTCATCCAGCGCGAGTTCGTCTCGGCGATGTTCGAGGACTTCCTGCGGGACATGACCGGGTGGCTCGCCTCCGGCCAGGTGCAGCACACCGAGGACATCACCGAAGGGCTCGACCGCGCCCCGGAGGCGTTCGCGGGCATGCTGCGGGGCCGGAACTTCGGCAAGGCGATCGTCCAGGTCTCCTGAGCAGAATCCTCGGCCCGACCGCGTCTCGTGGCGTGCCTTACACCACGCCGATCTGGTGAGGTGCCGGCCTCTCCCGCCTGGTACTCTGTTCCCTGGTCGCCTCGGCGGCCGCGGCTCTGTAGCTCAGTTGGTAGAGCGTTCGACTGAAAATCGAAAGGTCACCGGATCGACGCCGGTCGGAGCCACCACCACGAAGCCCCCTGGTACGCCAGGGGGCTTCGTCGTTCTCCAGGCTCGATCTCCTGCTGGGTCCGCCCTCGCGCTAGGTCCGACCCCGTGCTGAGTCCGGCCCCGTGCTGAGTCCGGCCCCGTGCTGAGTCCGGCCTCGTGCCGGGCCCGGTCTGACACTGTGCCCGGTCTTGTGCCGGGTCCTCCACCGCCCTACCGTCGGCCTGGTGAACCCCCGCGACGTCCTCCCTCTCCTCCACGCCGAGCGCCTCGCTCTCGCCGATGCGCTGCGGGACGTGCCCGACGTGGACTGGGAGCGTCCTTCGCTCTGCGCCGGGTGGACGGTACGGGATGTGCTGACACATCTCACCGCCGCAGCGCGCACCCCGACCCTCCCCTGGCTCATGAACATGGCCGCCGCACGGTTCGACACAGACCGGCACAACCAGCGCCTGCTGCACCGGCATCGCGCTGCGGATCCGGCCCGCGGGCTGGCTGCCTTCCGTGACTCGGCGATGTCGTCGGCCGCACCGTTCGGGGAGCGGGCAGGCATGCTCGGAGAGGTCGTGGTGCACGGGCAGGACATCGCGCGACCGCTCGGCCTGCCGCTGGTCCCCGCGCGCGAGGCGGTACGGGTCGTGGCCGAGTTCTTCGCGAGCAAGGACTTCGCCGTCAACAGCCGCACGCTGGTGCGAGGACTGCGCCTCGAGGCGACCGACGATGACCTGGCCGTCGGCGACGGCCCCGAGGTGCGCGGCACAATGCTCGACCTCGTCATGGCGATGGCGGGACGTACCGCTGCGCTCGACGAACTGGAGGGAGCAGGCGCGGAGGTGCTCAGGGAGCGGCTCGCCCAACCCTGAACGCGGCGACCGGGCGACGTGCCCGGAGCTGGGCGGGACGGATCAGGACCGGCTCAGTCGTCCGTCGGCTCCTCCAGGTCCATATCGACCATCCCCCGCTCAGCCTCGACGGCTGCGACGATCTCCTCCACGGCTTCGTCGAGCGACATCTGGCTGGAGTCAATGATCAGGTGATAGCGACCCTCGTCGGTCGGCTCCCAGTGCATGAGCCGGCGCGACATCCGCGGCCGCATACGGTCCTCGCGCACCTGCCGCTGCTCGGCGACCTCGCGGGTGATCCCGTAGTCCGCGGCGGCCCGGTCCACGCGGTCCTGGACATCTCCGATCATCCGGATGTGGACCGCGCCGCGCATGTTGTCGAGGATCGCGGTCGCATCCCGTCCGAGCACCACGCCGCCGAAGCCTTTGACCAGGCCCATCACCTCGTCGATGTTCTTGGAGACCAGATTGGTGCCCACCTGCGCGTCTCCGGAGGCGGTGGCGACGTTGACGTCCATCCCCGGCCAGGAGAAGGAGTGCAGCCATCGCAGGGACCTGCCGGTGGTGTCGTCGGCCAGCACCTTCGGGTTGGAGGAGGACGCCCGTTCGAGATCCTCGGAGCTGAATGCGAGGCCCGCGTACGGCACCCCGAGCTTCTCGGCGACGCGCGGAGCCACGTAGGAGGCGCCGGCGCCGTAGTCCTCGTTGACGGTGACCACCGGGCGGCGGGCGATGAGCTGGTCGCCGCGCGAGGCGAGCACCACTCCCGCGCCGGGCGCGGTCTCCCCCAGGGCGCTGCGTGCTCGCCGCTGGTGGAGCTCCTTGACGATCCCGGTGTGCTCCTTCGCGGTGAGCGGGTACAGGAGCATCACCAGCACCGCGATCAGGCACAGCACGGCAGGTGCCCAGCCGGCGGCGAACTTGATGCCCTGCACCGCCTGGTCGGGCTGGTCCGGAGCGCCGGAGACGTAGCCGAAGGCGGCGATGATCGCGCCGCCCAGGAAGCCGCCGATGCCCTGGCCCGTCTTGCGGACGAAGGAGAGGATCGAGTAGCTGCCGCCCTCGGCGCGGGTGCCGGTCCTCCATTCGCCGTAGTCGACGGTGTCGGCCTGCATCGAGAACATCAGCGCATTGGTGCCGCCGAAGCCGATGCCGTAGATGAGGAAGGCCAGCAGCGTCATCGGCAGGTTCCCGGTCGGGGTGAGGCCCACGATGCTCAGGCCCAGCACGGCGAACATCGCCAGGCCCACGTAGCTGGTGCGCTTGCCGAAGCGTTCCGAGATCCGCGGGATCACCGAGGCGATCGCGATCGTGCCGACCGTCTGCAGCAGGAACAGGAGCGCGAATTATCCGGCGCCGCCGACCACGTCGCGGGCGTAGTACATCATCACCGCGTTCATGGTGAACGAGCCGCCGAGCAGGAACAGCGCTCCCACGCACAGCACGATCAGCGGCTTGTTCCGCCGCACCATCGACATGGTGGTGCGCAGGTTGACGGTGCCCGTGCCGGCCGTGACGACCTCCTTGGTGTTGCGGAAGCAGACCCAGTAGAAGACGAGCGCGAGGGCGGCCAGGACCAGGGTGGCGATCGTGAATTTCAGGCGGATGCCGTCGACGGCCGTGTTCTCGAACTGCGGGGAGAGCACCATCGACAGGATCACGCCGGTGACCGCGCCGCCGATGGAGCGCGCGCCCGCCAGGCGTGAGCGGTCGGTGCCGCCGATGCCGAGCCGGTGCCTGGTCCGCCCCAGCACCAGGTCTGCAGTTCCCGCGTCTTCCTTCTCCCACCGCCGTAGGCTGGTCCTCGGATCAGCCCGGCCCCGTGCCCGGGCGCTCGACACCCAATGGAGGACGACGATGTCAGCCGAGAACCCGGACCTTGCGATCGCCCAGGCGGCGACCCTGCAGCCCATCACCGAGATCGCCGAGAGGGCCGGGGTGCCCGCCGAGGCCCTGGTGCCCTACGGCTCCTACAAGGCCAAGGTCGATGTGCGGAAGATGACGCCGACGGGGACGACCGGGAGACTGATCCTGGTCTCGGCCATGTCCCCCACTCCGGCCGGTGAGGGCAAGTCCACCACCACGGTGGGTCTGGCCGATGCCTTCACGCTGCTGGGGCACCGGACCATGGTCGCGCTGCGCGAACCGGCGCTCGGCCCGATCATGGGGATCAAGGGCGGCGCCACCGGTGGCGGTCACGCCCAGGTGGTCCCGATGGAGGACATCAACCTCCACTTCACCGGGGACTTCCACGCGATCCAGATCGCCAACAACACCCTCGCCGCCCTGGTCGACAACCACATTCACCAGGGCAACGCCCTGAACATCGATCCCCGCCGGATCCAGTGGAAGCGCGTGGTGGACGTCAACGACCGGGCTCTGCGGAAGATCACGATCGGTCTGGGCGGCCCGACCCAGGGCGTTCCCCGCGAGGACGGCTTCGACATCGTGGTCGCCTCCGAGATCATGGCCGTGCTGTGCCTGTCCACCGACCTGAAGGACCTCGAGGCCCGCATCGATCGCATCGTGCTGGGCTTCACCTACGACCGGAAGCCCGTGAGCGTCGCCGACCTGGGCGTGGGCGGCGCGGTCACGATGCTGCTCAAGGACGCTCTGCTGCCGAACCTCGTCCAGACCCTCGGCGGGACCCCGGCGCTCGTGCACGGCGGCCCCTTCGCGAACATCGCCCACGGCTGCAACTCGCTGGCCGCGACCCAGCTGGCGCTGTCCCTGGCGGACATCACCGTCACCGAGGCCGGCTTCGGCTCGGACCTCGGTGCGGAGAAGTTCCTGGACATCAAGGCCCGCCTCGGCGGTCTCTCCCCCGACGCCGGGGTGGTGGTCGCGACCGTGCGCGCGCTGAAGATGCACGGCGGGGTCGCCAAGGACGGGCTGGCGACCGAGGACATCGACGCCGCCCTGGCCGGCACCGTGAACCTCGCCCGTCACGTGCAGAACATGCGCAAGTTCGGCATCGAGCCGGTCATCGCGCTGAACCGCTTCCCCACCGACACCGAGGCTGAGCTCGAGGCAGTGCTCGGATGGGCGAAGGAGCAGGGCTTCCGCGCCGCGCTCTCGGAGGTCTGGGCGAAGGGCGGCGACGGCGGCCTGGCGGTCGCCGAGCAGGTGCTCGCCGCGATCGAGGAGGACGCCCCGGACTTCCGCCACCTCTACGACCCGGCCGAGGGGATCGAGGCATCACTGCGGACCCTGGCTCGCGAGATCTACGGGGCCGACGACGTGGTCTTCGAGGACCGCGCACCGGCACAGCTGCGGATGCTGAAGCGCAACGGCTGGGACACCCTGCCCGTCTGCGTCGCGAAGACCCAGTACTCCTTCTCCGATGATCCCAAGGCGCTCGGCGCCCCCACCGGGCATGTGCTGCATGTGCGGGATCTGGTGCCGAAGATCGGGGCCGGCTTCGTGGTCGCGCTGACCGGCGCGATCATGACGATGCCGGGGCTGCCCAAGGAACCTGCCGCGCTGCGCATGGGTGTCACCGACGCCGGGGAGTCGGTCGGGCTGTTCTGAACTGAACTGAACTGAGTTGAGCCGGGGCGGGCCCGGCAGCCGGTGCGAGCCGGGCGGCCCGGCGGAGCGAAGGGCGCGGCGGGGCGGGCGGGCCGGCCCGGCGGAGCGAAAGGCGCGGCGGGCCGACGAGCCGGGGTGTCGGCCCGTCACCGGTGGTCGCGGCGGGCCGACGAGCCGGGGTGTCGGCCCGTCACCGGTGGTCGCGCTCGGCGACCTCCTCGGCCTCGAGCTCGGTCTCGTCGTCGAGGTCGATATCGATGATGTCCTCGTCCTCGACGTCGTCCGCGCGTTCCTCCGGGTCCACCCAGTTGGGATCCGTGAGCGGTTCGACGGTCTCGGTGAGCACGTTCTCGGGGAAGCGATCCACGTCGCCGTCGGCCATCCCCCGGTGATCGTCCCCCTCTTCGTCGATGAAGCCGTCCTCGTCATCGTCATCATCATCGGTATCTGCCAGCCGGGGGCTGAGCTCGTCGATCGCGTAGTCGCCGCCGCGCACGAAGCCGCGGCGGAAGGCGGCACGGCCCACCATGACGCTCGAGACCGGCACGGTCAGCATCTGGGCGAGCAGCACCACCAGCAGGAAGGCTGCCAGGGACCAGGAGCCCGAGAACAGCGCCGCCCCGCTGAACACCAGGATCAGCCCCAGCACCTGGGGCTTGGAGGCTGCATGGATGCGCATCAGCACGCCGTCGAAGCGGTTGAGCCCGATCGCGGAGACCACGCCCAGCAGCACGCCGCCGGCGATCAGCACAGCGGCGATGATCTCGATCGTCGTCATCGGGGCTCCTCCGTCGTTCCGGGATCACGGACGCCGCGGCGCTCGTCCTCGAAGCCGCGCCAGCCCGGCTGGGCACCGAACCCGTGCTCGTCCCCGTCCTCGAACGGCTCCGGCTGCTGCGGGGCGTCGCGCCCCTCCCCCGGCCGGCCTGTCTCCTCGAGAGCCTCCCCCGGCTGGAGCGGATCCTCCAGCGGGTCCTCGGCGGTCAGCGGGTCCTGGGACTCGGCGTCGACGAAGGTGTTGCCCGGCGTGCTGCCCGGTGTGCTGTCCGATGCGCCCCCCGGCGCCTGGTCCCAGGCCTCCGAGCTGGAGGGGTCGGGGTGGATCGCCTCATGGGGGCCGGTGTCCGTGCGCGGCTCGCGGGAGTGGCGGGTCCGGCGGCCCTGCATCGGGTCCTCGCGGGCCACGAAGCGGGCGAAGGTGACGGTGCCGATGAAGGCCAGGCCGGTGAGTCCCAGCAGTGCCGGCCCCGCCCAGGCCGCCTGGGCGTGCGCGGCGTAGAGGGCCATGCCCATCACCACCAGCGTGACCAGGGAGTCGCTGGAGATCGCACGATCCAGGATCGTCGGGCCCACCACCATCCGGTACACCACGCCCAGCGCAGCGGCCGCGAGGATGGCGGCATAGATGACCAGCAGGATCTCGAAGGTGCTCATCGCAGACCCGCCTCCTCGAGGACCTCGCGGCGGCCGACGGCCCACAGCAGCCGCTCCTCCTGGGCACGGACCTGTGCCCGCGCCTTCTCGACCTCCTCGGGAGTCCCGGTGTTGAAGGTGTGCAGGAACAGCATCCCGGTGGCGCGCTGCGCCTCGACCACGACAGAGCCGGGGATCAGGGTGCACAGCACGCCCGTGAAGGTCAGGAAGAAGTCCGAGCGCGACGCCATCCGCACAGCGATCACCGAGCTCGGCGGCTGCGGGCCCGGGCGCAGCGAGTAGTAGCCGACCTGGATGGCGGAGACCACCACATCGGCCAGGAAGCGGGCCGCGAAGAGGAGGAAGCGCACCGGGCGCAGGGTCAGCTCGTGGCCCGTCGGCGGCATCGGGAACAGCACGAAGACGAGGACGGCGACCGCGATGCCGCCCAGCACGTTCTTGAGGTCCACACCACCCCACAGCAGGCACCACAGCGCCACCGAGACCAGCGCCCAGATCCATGAATGCCGAAGGTCCCTGAAACGTCGGGAGATCATTCGTCCACCTCCTGCCCGTTGCCGTCGAGGCGGTGCCCGGCGTCATCGATCCGGTACTGCAGCTCGCCGGCGGCCTCGTCGCCGAGCACGGCGCCCACATACGGGGTGCGCTCGAGGATGGAGCTCGCCGCATTGTCGGCGTAGGTCATGATCGGGCCGGCGAGCACCGTGAGCACGAGCGAGAAGGCGATCATCGCGGCGGTCGCCCCGCCCATCACCTTGGGCAGCGGGACGTCACGGGCGATGATCTCGGCGCTGGGCTCCTGCCAGAAGGCGCGGTTCCAGATCTTGGCGATCGCATACAGCGTGAGCAGGCTGGTCAGGACGCTGATGACGATGAGGATCCAGCCCGCGGTGCGGTCGTACTGGATGCCCGCCTCGATCAGCCCCACCTTGCCGATGAAGCCGGAGAAGGGCGGGATGCCGGCGAGGTTCATGGCGGGGATGAAGAAGAGCACCGCGATCACGGGGGCCAGCTTCTGCAGCCCGCCGAGCTTGATCAGGTTGGTGGTCCCGCCGCGGTGCTCGATCAGGCCCGCCGCGAGGAACAGCGTGGACTGCACGGTGATGTGGTGGGCGACGTAGAAGATGGTCGCGCCCATGCCCAGCTGCGTGCTCATCCCGATGCCGAACAGCATGTAACCCATATGGGAGACCAGCGTGAAGGACAGCACTCGCTTGAGGTCCGTCTGCGCGACGGCACCGAAGATGCCGATCAACAGGCTCAGCGCCGCCGCGGCCAGCAGCAGGTTCTGGATCTGCGAGGCCGGGAAGAGCAGGGTCTCCAGGCGCAGGATCGCGTAGATGCCGACCTTCGTCAGCAGGCCCGCGAATACGGCGGTGACCGGGGCGGGGGCGGTCGGGTAGGAGTCCGGCAGCCAGGCGCTGAGCGGGAAGATCGCGGCCTTGATCCCGAAGGCCACCAGCAGCATCAGCTCCAGGACCATCCGGATGCCGGGGTCCAGGCCATCCAGCCGGACCGCGAGCTCTGCCAGGTTCACGGTGCCGGTCGCGGAGTACACGGCGGCGATCGCGGCCAGGAAGATCACCGAGCTCAGCAGCGAGACGATCACATAGGTGGTGGCTGCGCGCACACGGCTGGCGGAGCCGCCGAGGGTGAGCAGCACGTAGCTCGCCGCGAGCAGCACCTCGAAGCCGACGTAGAGGTTGAACAGGTCGCCGGCGAGGAAGGCCATCGACACCCCGGCCACCAGGGCGAGGTAGGTGGGATGGTAGATCGCCACCGGGGTCCGCTCGGTGTTCTCGCTGACTGTCTGCGCGCTCGAGTACACCAGCACCGCGAGGGTGACGAAGCTGGAGACCAGCAGCATCAGCGCGGTGAGACGGTCCGCGACCAGCACGATCCCCAGCTGCGGGGTCCAGTTGCCGATCTGCAGGACCAGCACGCCCTCCTGCGAGACGTAGTAGCCCAGCACCATGGAGACGGTGAAGATCGCGGCCAGGGTGAGGATCGCGACCCAGAGCTGGATCCGGGTGTAGTGGCGCAGCAGCAGCGTGAACGCGGCACCGGCCAGCGGAAGCATCACCGGCAGCGCGAGGAGCAGTTCGATGCTCATCCCTCACCCCGCCCATCTGTGTGCTCTCGGTCGGTATCGGTGGCGGGGCCCGCGCCGGGCACGCTGCCCATGTCCTGGGACGCCTGGTCTGCAGCGGAGTGCCCTGCGCGCGGCGGGTCCTCGGGCCGCTTCCCTCCCTTGTCGGCACGGCGACGGCCGGGCCGTGGGGGCGGCGGCGCACCTCCCTCGTCGGCCTCGGTGGCGTCCTGCGGGACGTCCTCGGCACTGGTGAGGTCCGAGCCCAGCGGATCGTCGTCCTCTGCGGCGAGCAGTCCCTGGGACTGTGCCAGGGCACCGCGGCGGGACTCCTCCGAGAGCGCCTGGGACCAGGGCAGGTGGTCGGTCTCCTCGGGGCGGCGCCTCCGCCGACGCAGCACCCGTCGGTCCTCGACGTCGTCGGGGACCTCGTCGTGGCCGAAGAGCTGCCAGGCCCGGTAGGCCAGGGCCATGCCGAAGGCGGTGATGCCCAGCGAGATCACGATCGCGGTGAGCACCATCGCGAAGGGGAGCGGATCGGTCATCTCCGCAGGATCGCCGGTGCCCTCGAAGGGTGGCAGCCCGGGCTTCCCGGCGGCGATGATGAACAGCACGTTCACGCCGTTGCCCAGCAGCACGAAGCCCAGGATGATCCGCGAGAGGGTGCGCTCGAGCATGAGGTAGACGCCGCAGGTGATGAGCACCCCGGCGATCAGGAGCAGCGAGAGACTAACGGGCATCGATCTCCGCCTCCTGCTGCTGGTCGATCTGCGATCCGAGCGACCGCAGGAAGTCGAGCATCACGCCGACGATCACCAGGTAGACGCCGACGTCGAAGATCAGGGCGCTGGGGAAGTGCAGCTCCCCCAGCAGCGGCACCTGCACCACCGGGGTCGCGCTGGCGAAGACGGTGCCTCCGAAGAGCACCGGGAGCACGCCCGCCAGGACCGCGATCGCCATCCCGGCGCCGAGCACGAGACCCGCCTGCACCGGCGCGGCCTCGCTCAGCTCGTAGCGGCCGCCCGCGATATAGCGCAGTGCCAGGGCGAGACCTGCCACCAGCCCGCCCGCGAAGCCGCCGCCGGGCAGGTTGTGCCCTGCCATCAGCAGGTACACCGAGAACATCATCATCATCGGGAAGGCGAGGCGTGTGATGACCTCGAGCATGACCATGCGCCTCTCGGGGGCCAGGGTCAGTCCCGCGGAGAGCCAGGTCCGCCAGCGGTTGCCCTCGGAGACGTCATCCGGGCGGGCGTCGAAGTCCAGGGCATTCTGGGGCAGCTCGGAATCCATCCGTCGGGGCCAGATGGAGGTCTTGGACTCCAGGTCGCGCACCCGGGAGATGGGGCGTTCGCGACGGGTGACGAAGATCAGCGAGGCCACCCCGGTCGCCACCACCAGCAGCACGGAGATCTCGCCCATCGTGTCCCAGACGCGGGCATCGACCAGGGTCACGTTGACCACGTTGTGGCCGCCGCCGATGGTGTACGCCGGCTCGATCAGGCCCGGGCCGAGCGCCTCGCGGTAGCGGGCATCGGCGGCATACAGGGTGCCGCCGCACAGCACCACCGCGGTCGCGATCGCGATCCCCCAGCGTCCCCAGGCACCGATCCGCAGGGGTCGGCGGGAGAAGTGGATCGGCAGGCGACGCAGCACCAGCACCAGCACCACGGTCATCGCGGTCTCGACCAGCACCTGGGTGGTGGCGACGTCCGGTGCGCCGGCGACCAGGAAGAGCAGGGCGACGCTGTAGCCCGTGACGGTGATCAGGAAGACGGCTCGCAGTCGGCGACGGGAGCGGGCGGCGCCGAAGGCCGCCAGCGCCGCCACCGGCAGCAGGATCAGCTCGAGAGGATGCTGGAACAGCACCAGGTTGTCCGGCAGCGGGGCCTGGGACACCGCGACCGGCCCCACCAGGGCGATCAGCACCACCAGCATCGTGCCCAGAGTGTAGGGCAGGGACCCTCGCTGGAACAGCGCGGTGGCCGCGATCGACAGCGCATCGGTGCCGCGCAGGATCCGGCGGAAGCCGCGCTCGGCATCGAAGGCCTCCAGCAGGCCGCCGTCGGCCCAGCGCTGCGGGGAGACCCGCTTCTGGAGCTTCGCGAAGGGCTTGGCGAGCAGGGCGAGTCCGATGCCGAGGCCGAGGGTGAGCACGGAGGCCAGCAGCGGGACTCCCAGATGCGGGATCACCACCAGGTGCACTCCCGGGCCGGTCTCCGGCAGCACCGAGGAGGAGGCGCGCAGCACCTCCTCGAGCGGGCCGGTGGCGACGGCGAGCGCCACGGAGAACACGGCCACCAGCGCGGGCGGCAGCCAGTAGAGCACCGGGATCTGCGGCTTCTGGACCCGGGGAGCTCCCGGGGCGGGCCCGAAAGCGCCCCAGACGAATCGCCAGGAGTAGGCGACGGTGAGGATCGATCCGGCGATCAGGGCGAGCAGCAGCAGGCGCTGCCAGCCGCCCGCGTACCAGAGCGCGGAGTAGATCGATTCCTTGGCCACGAATCCGTACAGCGGCGGCACCGCGGCCATCGAGGCGGCGGAGAGGGTGCCGATCACCGCGACGACCGGCGCGACCCTGCCCACTCCGGACAGGACGCGCAGGTCACGGGTGCCGAACTTCTTGTCGATGATGCCGACGACCATGAACAGGGGTGCCTTGAACACCGCGTGCGCGATCAGCATCGCGAGGCCTGCGAGCACGGCATCGTGCGTGGCCAGGCCGGTCACCGCGGCCAGGAATCCCAGCTGCGAGACGGTGCCGTAGGCGAGCAGCAGCTTGATGTCCGTCTGCCGCAGCGCCCGCCAGCCGCCGACCAGCATGGTCGCCGCACCCACGGCGGCCAGGATCATCGTGATCACTTCGAGGTGGGTCAGCGCCGGGGCCATGCGCAGGATCAGGTAGACCCCGGCCTTCACCATCGCCGCAGCATGGAGGTAGGCCGAGACCGGGGTGGGGGCGGCCATCGCGCCGGGGAGCCAGAAATGGGTGGGCAGCAGCGCCGACTTGCTGGTGGCGCCCGCCAGGATCAGCACCATCGCGGCGACGAGATACGGGCCGGCCTGCTCCCACATCGGATCACCGACGATCACCGAGAGCCGCATCGACCCGGCCTGCGAGGCGACCATCAGCAGGCCCACCAGCATCGCGAGCCCACCGGCGGTGGTCGAGATCAGGGCATTCAGTGCAGCACGCCGCGAGGCCTGCTTGTCCTGGTAGTGCCCGATCAGGAGGTAGGAGAAGACGGTGGTGAGCTCCCAGAAGGTGTAGATCACCATCACGTCGTCCGCGAGCACCAGGCCCACCATCGCCCCTGCGAACGCGGTCAGCACCCCGGCGAAGCGCCCCAGCCCGGGTTCGGTGTCCTGGAAGTAGCGCGCGCAGTACAGCAGCACGATCGCGCCGATGCCGGTGGCGATCAGCGCCAGCACCCAGCTCAGCGGATCGAGCCGGAAGGCCAGGTCGATGCCGAAGGCGGGGATCCAGGGGATCGATTCCTCGCGCGGGAGCTCCGCGAGGGCCCGGGGGTCGATCGTGGCGAGCCAGAGGGCTGAGGCCCCCGGCACCACGGCCAGCGGATAGAAGGCGTTCCGGCCGATCCATCGCACCAGGAGGGGTCCCACGAGCGCCGCCACCAGGTGGGCGAGCAGCATCAGGAACACGCGAGTCTCCAACCGGAGCAGGGGGAAGGGGCCGACGACATCTTACGGGAGGCCGCGCCCCCTTTCCTGAATCAGGGGCATCCGACCACACATCTCACGGACTGCGGCACCGACACCCCGGCTGCTCCGTAGAGTGAGCGCATGGCCACCATCTCGGACCCGGAGGCGCACGTGTCCGCTTCCCGCCCCGCGCGCCCGCCCGTCGTCCCCTTCGCGCTGTGGGACGGAGGGATGTCGGCCTTCAGCTCGGTGATCCTCACGTTCGTGTTCGCGACCTATGTCGCCAGCGCCGTGGCCGCCGAGGGTGCCGTGGGCGATGCGGCGATCACGGCCGCGCAGGCTCACGGCTCACAGGTGCTGACCACCTGGCAGTCCATCGGTGCGGTGGCGGTCGCGCTGCTCGCTCCCCTGCTGGGGAACCTCGCCGACCGGGGCGGTGCCCGCAACACCCTGCTGCGCGTCACCACCCTCGCCACCGTCGTGGTGATCGCCCTGATGCCCCTGGTCGCGCTGGACTCCGACTACCTGGTGCTCGGCGCGGCCCTGATCGCGCTGGCCGTGGTGTTCAGCGAGCTCGCCGGGGTGTTCGTGAACTCCGTGCTGCCGGAGATCTCCACCCCTGCCAACCGGGGCCGCATCTCGGGCACGGCCTGGGCGGTGGGCTACTGGGGCTCGATCGTGTGCCTGGCCGTGGTGCTGGTGCTGTTCGTCATGCCCGGGACCGGGCTGCTCGGGATCACCGGCGAGAACGGCTGGAACTACCGGGCGATCCCGCTGTTCGTCGCGCTGTGGATCCTGGTGGGCACGATGCCGCTGATGCTGCGGGCCCCGAAGCACCCCGCCTCCGCCCCCGGCGAGAAGTGGAACCCCTGGCAGGGCTACGCGCACATCGTGCGCCGCGTGATCCGGGCCTTCCGCGAAGAGCCGATCATGCTGCAGTACCTGGTCGCCTCGGCCATCTATCGCGACGGCCTGGGAGCGGTGTTCTCGATCGCCGGAGTGCTGGCAGCGAACGCGTACGGCTTCTCCTTCACGGAGATCATCATCTTCGGCATCGCCGCGAACCTGGTGGCCGGCGTCGGGGTGTTCCTCGGAGGTCGCGTCGATGACCGCGTGGGGCCCCGTCCTGTGATCATCGCCGGGTCCCTCGGGGTCATCGTGCTGGGCCTGGTGGTGCTGTTCTTCAGCTCGAGCCTCGTGTTCTGGATCGCCGGCCTGGCGATCTGCCTGTTCGTCGGCCCCGTGCAGTCCGCGTCGAGGAACCTGCTCACCCGGCTCTCGCAGCCCGGTCGGGAGACGGAGAACTTCGGCCTCTACGCGACCACCGGCCGTGCGCTGGGCTTCCTGGGCACCGCCGCCTTCGCCGCGACGGTCGCGATCTCGGGCGAGACCCGCACCGGGATCTTGGGGATCGTGCTGGTGATGGCCGTGGGGCTGATCGCCTTCGTGCCGATCCGGCTCGGTGCCGCCGGGCGGGCTCCGGCGGCTGACTGAGGACTGGAGGCGTCAATGGCGCAGGCCCGCCCTCCCGCCGTCAGCCGAGATCAGCAGGGTCGACCAGGAACCCCTCGAGGTCCACGACGTAGCCACCGACGCTCTCGATGAGCAGCCCGGCGATCAGTCCGATCCGCCGGTAGGCGTGCTCCCACCGCTCGGCGACCTCGGCCGAGGGGACCTCGACCGCATCCTCTTCCGGGTCTGCGGTGACATGCACCACCTGGTACTCCACGGCGTCGTCGAGCCATTCCAGCGCGGACAGCGCCGCAGGGCGAGAGCTGAGCCCCACCCGCACCGAGATCTCTTCCCCTCCCGGCAGCGAGATCGAAGCGCTGTACCCAGAGCGGGCGATATGTTCGGGAACCTCGTCGAGCGAGATCTCCGACTCGAGCGGGGCGAGCAGCTCGACCAGGGACTCCGGGGCCAGCGCGTGAGCGCTCACCACGCTCAGATCACGGATCTGGAAGGGATGCGGCTCGAGCCGCACACCGCCGTCGGTGACCACCGCGCCGTAGAGACGACGGCCCAGCGACCAGGCGAGGTCCAGCGCCCGCCGCTCGGCGCCGAAGGGCATCCCCTCGGGGAAGGCCCGGTCGTAGCCATGGGAGTCACCCATGCCCTCGGGCAGCGGCACCTCCCGCTCCCGCGGGGTCTCCAGATCCCAGCGTCCCGCACCGCGCGGCGAGCGGTCCGGCACCAGGCGCACCTGGGCCTCGAGCTCGATCGCGCCGTCCAGGTCCTCGCCGGCGGCGGGGAGCACGTTACGGATCATGGTGAGGACGTCACCGGGGTCGGTGTCGCGGGGCAGCTGCAGACGATGCCGGGTGCGGCTCTGCTCAGTGCTCGACGGGGGGACCGAAGCGGTCACTGCTCCTCCTCGACAGGGATCAGGGTGCGATGGAAGTTCTGCGCGGAGCGCGACGGCGTCGGGCCGCGCTGGCCCAGGTAGCGGTTGAGATTCCCGGCGCTGCCATAGGGGCGCTCCGAGGCGCTCGAGAGCTGGAAGAAGCACAGCTGCCCGATCTTCATCCCGGGCCAGAGCGCCACCGGCAGGGTCGCCATGTTCGACAGCTCGAGAGTGATGTGGCCCTGGAAGCCGGGGTCGATGAAGCCCGCCGTGGAATGGGTGAGCAGGCCGAGCCGTCCCAGGGAGCTCTTCCCCTCGAGGCGCGCGGCGACGTCATCCGGCAGCGTGATCTGCTCATAGGTCGAGGCGAGCACGAACTCCCCCGGATGGAGCATGTACGCCTCCTCGGGGTCGACCGCCACCTCACGCGTGAGATCGGCCTGCTCGAGCGCAGGATCGATCATCGCGTGCTTGTGGTTGTCGAAGAGGCGGAAGAAGCGGTCTATCCGCACATCCACGGAGGCGGGTTGGATCATCTCGTCATCGAAGGGGTCCAGGCGTACCCGACCGGCCTCGATCTGGGCCCGAATATCACGATCGCTGAGCAGCACGGCGCCCAGACTAGTCTCCCCGCGTCGAGGAAGGCACAGCATCCCAGCATCACCGCCCATGGCGGGGCTCCACCGGTGGGGCATCGCCGGTGGGGCATCGCCGGCGGGGCTCCACTGGCAGCGCATCACCGGCGGGGGCCTGCCGCCGGTGCGGAGGAAGCGCCCGCGCTCCGCCCGGACAGGACGCGCGGCGCCGGTTGGCGGAGCACTGCCGGGAGAGGGTATGCTGATTCGCGTTCGCTCGAGCAGCCGTGGTCCTCCGGGATGGCAGGCCAGGTCGGACGGCGTTTCGCGGGTGTAGTTCAATGGTAGAACTTCAGCTTCCCAAGCTGATAGCGCGGGTTCGATTCCCGTCACCCGCTCTCGATGATGTCGCAGGACATCCGAAGGGCCCGGCACCATGAGACATGGTGCCGGGCCCTTCGTCATGCCGGGAGATCCCGGGGCCAGGCGGAGCTCAGCGGGCCAGCAGATGCTCCTGGATCCAGCTGATCAGCTGGTCCCGCACCTCGTCACGGATCGGCGGCTCATTGTGGATCTCGTGGCGGTATCCCGGCCACACCCGCACCATCACGTCCTCCACGCCCGCCTCACGCAGCTTCCGGCCGACCTCCTCCGGACCCGCCCCGAAGCCGCCGACGGGGTCATCCTCCCCCGCGAGCACCGCCACCGGCAGGTCCGTGGGGACGCTGGAGTACCAGGCATCGGGGGTCACCTCGCGGTACAGGCCCACGAAGTTCCGCAGGAACCGCAGGGTCATCACCGCCTGGAAGTTGTTCAGCGGGTCGCTGGCGTGGTCGGCCACGACGCCGCGGTCCGCGGCTACCCAGTCCGTGGGTCCCTGGACGTCGTCGTAGCGATCGAGGAAGCCCTCGAACAGGGTGGGGAGGAAGGCGCCCGCGGGGGCGTCGCCTCCGTCCCGTGCGATCGCCGCATCGATCTCTGCGAGCGCCACGGCCTCGAAGGACGGCTGCGCGGCGGCGATCCCTCCGAGGAGGAGGCCCGCGAGCTCCTCGCCGTGCTGCGCGGCATAGCCGCGCGCGATGATTGAGCCCCAGGAGTGCCCGAACAGCACTAGCGGGAGGTCGGGGTGGAGCTCCCGGACCTTCTGAGTCAGGGCCCATTCGTCGGCGATGACGCCGTCGGGATCGGCCGTGCCCGAATCCTGCCAGTGCCCGCTCAGAGCGGCGGTGCGACCATGCCCCATATGGTCATCAGCGGCGACCACGAAGCCCGCGTCCAAGAACGCGGAGATCAGACGCAGATAGCGACGCGAGTGCTCGCCCAGGCCGTGCACGATCTGCACGATCGCCCGCGGCTGCGGCGGGGAGTAGATCCAGGCTTGGATCCGATCCTGACCGGATGTGGACTCGAACTCGAACTCATGCAGGGCCATCGTCACTCCTTCGTGGGGTCTGGGTGCGCACACCCTACTCGCGTGCGTCACTATGCCTCCAGGTCAGCGCCGTACCTTCAAGTCAGCGCCGTCGCCACCTCGTCCTGGGGTCAGGCCTTGCCCGAGCCCGGTGAGCAGGAGCCTCCCGCACGGAGAGCACGGACAGCGCGGAAACCCGCACGTCGGCGCATCGCCGCCCGGGTTATGTCGATCTTCGCGGAAGTGTAAGAATGCGGCATGCCCAAGATCATCGGAGGATCCCTCGAGGAGCATCGCGAGCGCACGCGGGAGAAGATCTTCGCCGCGCTCGCCGAGCTGCTCGAGACGCAGTCGTTCGAGTCGGTCACCTTCTCCCGCATTGCGTCCGCGGCCGGCGTGGGGCGCACGGCGATGTACAACCACTTCCCCGACCGCGAGACCCTCCTGGTCGAGTACGCGATCCATGAGACGACGGACTACATCGCCCAGCTGCGTGCCGGGGTGAGCGATTCCGCCACCCCCCGCGATGCCGCGATCGCCTACGTGCACACCCAGCTGGACCTCAACATCTCCTTCCATGTCCCGCAGACCTCCGGCGGCGCGAGCCTCACCCCGGAGACGGCCGCGCGCATGCGCGACCACGTGGTGCTGATCGAGGACGTGCTGCGCACGATCGTCACCGATGGCGTGGCCGGTGGTGACTTCGCAGCTGATCTCGATGTGGACGCGACCGTGCGCATCATCAACGGTCTACTGGTGGGCTCCTCCGCCAAGCGCTACTCCCGTGAGGCGCTCGAAGGCTTCGTCCTGCGAGGCCTGGGCGTCGAGGCCTGACACCGGCGCCGACGCCGACGCCGCGACGCAGACAACCGAAACGCCCCGTTCGAACCGCAGCTGCGGATCGAACGGGGCGCTTCGCTGTCTGAGGCCGGCGGGGCCGTCTGAGCCCGACTACGCGGTCTGGACCCGGCGGGGCCGTCTGGGCCCTGCGGGGACGGTCAGTCCTCGTCCTCCTCGTCGGACTCCTCTGCGGCCCTCGCCTCGGCGCGGCGCTTCTTGCGCTGGGCGCGGGTCGGCTTCTGAGCAGGCACCGGGACCTGCTCGACGTTCTCATCGTCGGCCCCCCAGTCCATCGCATCCAGACCCCCGTCCGCAGTCTCCTCGGCCCGGGCGAACAGCGGCCGGGAGATCTCTCCCTCACCATCTTCGAGATCCACCTCGGGGGCCGTCGCGGCCACCACCCAGCAGACCAGCACGATGACGAGGGCGAGCACGGCGATGCCCCAGCGCAGGAAGGCGCTGGTGCCGTCGGTGGTCATGCCCACCACGGCGCTGACGGACAGCGCCGCCAGCAGCGAGGTGGTCAGCAGCAGCGGGAGCGCGACGGAGCCGACGGCGGCGCGCAGGATGCCGGTCAGCACCGTGCCGCCCAGGGCGCCGGAGTGGCCCCAGGAGCCGCGACCGCCATAGCGGCCCGAGCCGATCACGGCCGCGGCGTTCTCGAGGGTCGAGGCGGAGCCGAGCAGCCACAGGCCCAGGCCTGTCGCCGTGAGCACCACCCCGATCACCAGTCCGGGCAGAGCCCCCGGTCCCAGACCGAACCCGGCCACGATCGGCATCAGCACGACCAGCACCACGGACGGCACGGCGGCGCGGCGCACCATCTCCGAGAGCTCGACCAGCTCGGCGCGGGCACGGCCCTCGAGCATCGAGGCGCGGGTCTCGACCACGGCATTCGCACCGAGGCGGCGGGCGCCGTCGAGCAGGGAGGCGGTCACCAGCAGCACGGTGATCACGCCGAGCCCCACCCCGCCGAGCACGGTCAGGGAGGTGGGACCGACGGCGTGCAGGGCACGGTCCTCCCAGACGGTCGCGGCGCGGGGTGCGAGCTGCAGGGCGCTGCCCAGCGGGCCCAGCACGGGCAGGGCGGTGAGGGCGCCTGCCAGCAGCAGCGCCGCGCGCGGACCGGTCGCGGCACCGGCACCGGCGTTGGCCAGCCCGGCGTCGATCTCCGGGCCCTCGGTCAGAGTGGACGCCAGGAGGGAGCCCGCATGGGCCGCCACCACGATCAGGGCGCCGATCCCGGAATATGCCAGCAGCGCGAGCGCGAGGGCGGGCACCCCGGCGGAGAGCACGGCGATGACCGTGGTGATCAGGACCAGCAGGGCCACGACTCCGGCCGCGGTGAGCGCGGTCGAGCCGAGCCCGGCGGTGAGGCCGAGCGCCCCGCCGGTGCGGGCGGTGCGGGCGGCGCGCAGCACGGTCCCGCCGAAGCGGTGCCCGGTGCCGCCCAGCAGCGCCACCGTGCCCAGCGCGGTGAGGGCGCCGAGGCCGAGGGCGATCGCGACCACCACGTTGGGGGTGATCGAGTAGAGCGTGAGGGTGTCCAGGAAGGCGCTCGCGTACTGCGACTCATCGGTGCTGGTCAGCCACTGGCCCATGTCAGTCAGCGCGCCCTCGATCTGCGGCTCGAGCTGCTCGCGCGGGGTGGGGGTGCCGCCGGTGATCGCCGGGTCCGTGAAGTTCTCGAGGCCCACGTCCTCGAAGCGGAGGTCCTTGTAGAGGGACGGGATCCACAGCGCAGCGGCGGCGACTGCTCCGGCGGCGCCGAGCACTGCCGGGATCAGCCCGCCCAGACGGAGCGCTCCGCGCTCATGGCCGGTGCTGCCGACGTGGGGCATCACTGCGACGACGGCAGCGGCCAGCAGTGCCGCTCCGAGCCCCAGCAGCACCACGATGAATCCTTCCGCCGCGAAGACGGGGATCCCCAGCAGCACTCCGACCGCGGCGACCGCTGTGGCCACGGCGACCAGATCGGCGCTGAGTCCACCTCCGCGGCGGAACATGCGGGCGCTGCGCAGGTGCGGACCGCCCAGATTCTGCGGGTCTTCCGCGTCCAGCTCGTGCTCGTCGGTTCCCACGAGGAGCCCGGCGGAGGAGGCGGCCGCCTCGATGGGTGCCCCGCAGACCCGGATCGCCAGGGCGGAGATCGCAGCGCCGGCGGCCAGGGCCATCAGCGCCGGTCCGGCGGTCGTCTGCAGGAACCACACGATGATGACGATCGGGATGATCGCGACGGCCAGTGCCCCGGTGACGGCGAGCGCCCCCAGCCGGGAGATCATCGCGGCGCGTCGTTCGGCGGCGATGCCGAGGGCGGCCAGCTGGATGGCGATGCCGCGCCAGGCCGCGAGTGGTCCGAGGGCGACGCCCACCAGCAGCAGCGCGGAGCGCAGGATCCGGTCATCGGTCGTGCCGGGAGCGAGGTACAGCAGCATCGCGACCGGCAGGCCGATCCACAGCATCAGCGAGCCGGCGGAGAGCAGCTGCGCGCCGAGGCGATGGCCGAGTGCGTCGTCGACCTGGTCGCTGTCCTCATCTCGACGCATCCGGCTGGGGACGACGGCCCCCGCGACGAGGGCGGCGAGGGCGAGCACGCCGAGCGCCAGGAGGGTCCAGGCGAGATCGTCGCCCAGGGGGAATTGCGTGATCAGATCCACGGGTGAGCTTCCGACGACGGGGCTCGGCAGGCCGAGCAGGTCAACGCACCGGAGCGGGGCTCCGGCGGACGAGAATAGCGGAGGGCGGCGGCCGGGTCCTGGACCGACTCAGTCCAGCAGCGAGAGATCGAGATGATCCGGTCCGCCTTCGACGACTCGGATCGGGACTCCCCAGTCCTGCTGATGCATGTGGCAGGCCGGGAACTCGACCGCCGGATCTGCATCGCAGGAGGCGGCCCGGGCGCTGACGTGCAGCACTCCCTCGGTGTAGGCGGGATCGAGCTCGAGCGTGCGCTCGAGGGCGGTGTCCACCCCGGCACCTGCGGTGAGCATCGAGGACGGGGTGGTCGAGATGGTCACCTGAGTCGAGGGGCCCAGGGAGTCATCGAGCTTGTGGCCCGGCGGCGGGGTGAACAGCACTCGCACGGTGAGCGGGCCCGGTCCCACCTCGGTGACCGGCCGTTCGGAGCGCTGAGCGCCCTGGTCGATCATCCGTTCGGCAGCCTTCGCCACAGGCACCCAGGTGATGCGGTGGGTGCCGGACTCGACGACGATCAGCTGACCGATGCCGTCCACCGGCGGGCCGACGATCGCGTCCGACGGCTCCTTGAGGTCGGTGGCGACCGTAACCACGTGCGCGGTCCCGCCGCCGTCCCCGGCCCCGTTCCCCCCGGCAGCGGTGCCCCCAGCAGCGGTGCCTGTGCCCGAGGCGCCCGGAAGGTCCGCGATCCCGACCATGCCGCTGAGGGCGGTGATGCCGCCCGTGGTGGCGTGGTCGCCGTCGGCCGACGGCTCCTCGATGATCCGGATCGCGCCGTTGTAGGTGTCGCTGACCGCGATGCGGCCATCGGGCAGTGCCGTCACCCCGAGCGGGTGCTGGAACCGCGCGACGTCCGCGGCGCCGTCCACATGCCCGAAGTCGAACAGCCCGTGCCCCACGAGGGTGCTGACCTGCATCGTGCGCGGGTCCAGGATGCGCACGGCGGAGGTCTCGGAGTCGGCGATCACGATGCGGCCGTCGGGCAGCTCGTCGAGCCCGGAGGGCTGGGCCCACCAGGAGGTCACGGCCGGACCGTCCACCAGGCCCTCCTGGGTGGTGCCGGCGAGCACCATGAGCGCACCGGTGACCGGGTCGAAAGTCCACAGCTGGTGGATGCCGGCCATCGCGATGACCGCCCGGCTCAGCACATGCGACCAGGTCAGGTCCCACGGCGTGGACAGTGAATAGGTGCGTGCATCCCCCTCGCCCCGGGGCAGCGGCTCGCCCTGCATCCACTGCGCACCGGTGCCGGCGACGGTGGTCACCTCGGTCGCGGTGCGCGAGCGCAGCAGGCGGTCCTGGCCGACCTTCACCCCGCGCAGGCGGTGATTCACCGTATCGGCGATCAGCAGGTCATAGCCGACCTCGGCGGCGATCTCGTCAGGGAGCGCGAGGACGCCGTTGGGCTCGGCGAACTGTGCGATCTCGGCGTCACCGTCGGCGTGGCCGCGGGTCCCGGTCCCGATGATCGCGTCGACCGTCGTGCCGTCGTTCTGGAAGACCACCAGCCGGTGCTGGCCGGCATCGGAGACCACCAGGCGCCCGTCCGGCAGGACCGAGAGCTTCGAGGGGAAGCGGAGGGTCTGGGGGGTGCGCTCGGTGAGCACGGTGGGGGCCGGGCCGCGACGCAGCGAGCCGTCGGCCTCTCCCTCGGCGACCAGCTGCTCGACGAGCTGGTCGAGGTTCGCGGCATGCCCCTCACCGGAGAGGTTGCCGGCGATGCGGCCATGGGCGTCCAGCACCATCAGGGTGGGCCAGGCGCGGGCCCCGTAGGCGCTCCAGGTCTCCAGCTCCGGGTCATCGATGACCGGGTGG
Source organism: Brachybacterium sp. AOP42-C2-15 (assembly GCF_052377065.1). Taxonomy (NCBI): domain Bacteria; kingdom Bacillati; phylum Actinomycetota; class Actinomycetes; order Micrococcales; family Dermabacteraceae; genus Brachybacterium; species Brachybacterium sp. AOP42-C2-15. Next base: position 76,697 of record NZ_JBQSWK010000008.1, on the reverse strand, counting down.
GTGACCTCGTAGCGCTCGATGTTGGCGGCCAGTGCCTCAGGGTCCTTCTCGAACTCGAACTTCGGCGAGTGCACCCCGATGACCACGAGCTCCTGCTCCCACTTCTCTTCCAGAGGGCGCAGCTCGTCGAGCACATGCAGGCAGTTCACGCAGCAGAAGGTCCAGAAGTCCAGCAGGACGATCTTCCCCCGCAGCGCTTCGAGGTCGAGCTCCGCACCTCCCGTGTTCAGCCAGCCGCGGCCGCGCAGGGCGGAGCCGTGGGCGCGGGCGGTCAGGGGCGCAGAAGGATCGGACGCTGTGCTCATGGGGACCAGTGAACACCGGATCGGCGTCGCAGGTCGAACTCGGGTGACATGCGCGGACATCCGGGCCGCTCTCCCGCGTGCCCGCTCCTGCTGACGACCACGCTGACGATCACGTCGTTCCCACGCCCTGCGAGACGGCCGGAACGGCTCCTTCAGCTCACCAGCTGCGGATCCAGGCCGCGAGGTCGGGGTCGGTCAGCGAGGTCAGCGCCAGATCCGCGGGCGGGGCGTCATAGCCGGGAGCCGGGACCGCGATCAGGCGCAGACCTGCATCGCGCGCGGCCTGCGCCCCGGTCCCCGAGTCCTCGAAGGCGAGTACGTCCGACGGCTCGATGCCGAGGGCACGGGCCGCGGCGGCGTACATGTCCGGAGCGGGCTTGGCGTTCTCGACGGTGTCCGAGGCCTCGAGCACCGCGAACTTCTCGCGCAGCCCGCCGAGGGTCAGCTTGTCCTCCAACGCGGCCAGCCACGAGTTCGAGGCGCAGCCCAGCGGCACCTTCTCCCCCGCCAGGCGCAGGATCTCCTCGGCGCCCGCCATGGTGCGGATCCCGGCGGAGAGCTCACGCTCGAACTCGCGGTGGAGATCCGCGAGGACCTCCTGCTCGTCGTGGCCGGAGCGGCGTGAGATCAGCTCGGCGGCAGCCTCGATGGTGGAGCCGTGCAGCACGTCCTCGTCGCCGGCCTGGAGCTGGGCGTCGTGTGCCGCGACGACCAGGTCCTCGGTGCGCTGCCAGACCGATTCGGTGTCCAGCAGCAGTCCGTCGCAGTCGAAGACGACGGCGCGCGGGGTCCAGTCCCCGAATGCCTCCGCGAAACGGGCCGGGATCGCGGCCCCGGTCATCGCCGCAGCTCCCAGCCGGCGATCCAGCCGCTCAGCACCGGGTCGGCCATGGATGCCAGTCGGCGCGACGCGCGCGGCTCCTGGCCGAGGATCGACGGCACCGCGATCAGCTGCAGGCCGGCCGCCAGCGCGGCCTCCGCACCGGTCTCGGAATCCTCGAAGCCGAGGCAGTCGACGGGGTCGACGCCGAGCGCACGGGCCGCGGCGAGATACATGTCCGGAGCAGGCTTGGGCTCTGCGACGTCGTCGATCGCGATCGAGGTGTCGACGACGTCGGCGATCCCGAGACCGTCGAGCTTGGCGTCGAGCAGATCGCGCGGGGAGTTCGAGGCGACGGCGACCGGGCGCACCGCGGCCATCGCACGCAGCGCCTCGAGCGCACCGGGCAGCGGAGTGAGCCGGTCCCCGACGTGCTCGCGGTGCGCGGAGATCAGCTCCTCGCCGACCAGGAGCGGGTCCTTGTCCACGACGTCCGCGATGGTGAGCACGACCAGCTCGGCGGCGCGGCCCGTGATCGCGCGGCGGGTCTCCGGGTCGAGGGCCGCGCCGTGCCGGGCGAGGTAGTCGTCCTGCAGCGCGACCCACTGGCTCTCGGTGTCCACCAGCAGCCCATCGCAGTCGAAGATCACTCCGCTCGGCGACCAGCGCGGGGGCCACTGGTCCAGCGGGGAGGAAAGAAGTGCAACAGGCTCGAGGGTCATGCCCACCAGGGTATCCACCCTCGCCTGCACGAGCGCTGGCCCGTCTGCGGGCCCCCAGCAGCTGCTCGTGGCTGAGACTCAGGCGCCGGCGGCGGCCAGCCCCTGCTCGATGTCGGCGAGGATGTCGTCGATGTGCTCGATGCCGACGCTGAGGCGCACGAAGCCCGGCTCGATGCCCGCGGCGCGCTGCTCCTCTTCGCTCAGCTGGGAGTGGGTGGTCGAGGCGGGGTGGATCACGAGGCTGCGCACGTCGCCGATGTTCGCTACATGGGAGTGGAGGGTGAGGGCGTCGACGAAGCGCCGGCCGGCCTCGAGCCCGCCGGGCAGGACGAAGCCGAGCACGCTGCCCGCCCCGCGGGGGAGGTACTTGTCCGCGGTCGCCTTGTACGGGGAGGAGTCCAGCGATGCCCAGGTCACCGAGGCCACGCGCTCGTCGGCCTCGAGGTGATCGGCGACCTTGCGGGTGTTCTCCAGGTGGCGCTCCATGCGCAGCGGCAGCGTCTCCAGGCCCTGCCCGATGAGGAAGGCGTTGAACGGGGAGACGGCCGGGCCCAGGTCGCGCAGCAGGTTGGTGCGGGCGCGGGTCGCGAAGGCGGCGGGCAGGCCCGCGAAGACGAGGCCGTTGTAGGACTCATCGGGCTGGTTGAACTGGGGGTACTTCTCGGCGTGGGCGGAAAAGTCGAAGCTGTCGCCGTCCACGATCACGCCGGCGATCGAGGTGCCGTGGCCGCCGAGGAACTTGGTGGCGGAGTGGACGACCACATCGGCTCCGTGCTCGAGCGGGCGCAGCAGGAACGGGGTCGCGACGGTGTTGTCGACGATCAGCGGCACTCCGACCTCGTGGGCGACGTCAGCGATCGCGCGCAGGTCCGGGATGTCCTGCTTGGGGTTCGGGATCGACTCGACGAAGAAGGCCCGCGTGGTCTCGTCGGCCGCGGCGCGCCAGGACTCGGGGTCGGTGGGGTCAGCGACCCACTGCGCGGTGATCCCCAGGCGGCTGAGGGTGTACTTGAAGAGGTTGAAGGAGCCGCCGTAGAGGCTCGGCGAGACGGCGATGGAGTCACCCGATCCGGCGAGGTTCAGGATCGACAGGGTGATGGCGCTCTGTCCGGAGGCGAGCAGCAGGCCGGCCGCGCCGCCCTCGAGCGCGGCGACCCGGTCCTCGACCGCACCCTGGGTGGGGTTGTTGATGCGGGAGTAGATGTGTCCGGGTTCGGCCAGCGCGAAGCGGTCCGCGGCGGACTCGGCCGTCGGGAACACGAAGCTCGTGGTCTGGTGGATCGGCAGTGCCCGCGACCCGGCATCGGAGTCGGGGGTCTGGCCGGCATGGATGGTGAGGGTCTCGAACTTCTGCGTCTGCTCGGTCATGGCGCTGCTCCTCCTGCGATGGGTTATGGCCCTAGCCTGGACCGCCGGGGCGCACCGCGCCGAGGACGATGAACGCGGATGAACAGGTTCCGTTCGGCGGGACTCAGCCAGGCAGCTCGAGCAGCTCACCCTGCCAGCGGCTGCGCAGCCAGCGGTCGTGGGAGGCGATCAGCACGCTGCCGTCCCAGTCCTCGAGCGCGGCCTCGAGCCGGGTCGCGGTGACCAGGGCGAGGTGGTTGGTGGGCTCGTCCAGCACCAGCAGCTCGGGCGGGTCCAGCAGCACGGCGGCGAGCATCACCCGGCGCAGCTGTCCGCGGGAGAGCAGCTCGAGCAGGCGGGGCAGGTCCCGCGCAAGGACGAGGCCGAACAGCTCCGGGACGGTGCCCTCATCCGCCGGGTCCAGGCCTGCGGCCTCGCGCAGATGCCGGCCCACGGTCTGGCCGGGGATCGGGACGTCATCCTGGCCGAGGTGGCCGATGCGCAGGCCGTCGGGGCGGTCCACGGTCCCGGCGGTGGGGTCGAGAACCCCGACGACCAGGTCCAGCAGGGTGGACTTCCCGCTCCCGTTCGCGCCGGTGACCAGCAGGTGCTGACCGGCCGAGAGGCTGAAGGAGGTCGGGGCGAGGCGGCCGGTGAGGGAGGCTCCGCTGACCGCGAGCTGCACAGCGCCGGGGCCTCCACGGGCGGTCGAGGGCGGGAGGTGGGTGAGGTGCAGCTCGGCGGGCGGCTTGCGCACCTGGCTCTCCTCGAGCTGGGCCAGGCGGGCACGGGCCTCCCGCAGCCGCCGCGAGACCACGGTGGCGTTGCGGTCGGAGTAGAACTTCTTGGAGGCGCGGGCCTCGGTGCGCGGTGCGGCGCCGGCATGGCCGACGGTCGCGGAGTCCTTCACCGCCTGTCGCAGCACCGTGAGCTCCTCCTGCTCGGTGCGGAAGCCGTGCTCCCAGCGGTCCCGTGCCTCGAAGCGGGCCAGCAGGTAGTCGCTGAACCCTCCGGTGTACGCGGTGAGCCCGCCGAACTCCGCCGTCACCGGGGTCTCAGCGGGATCGAGGTCGAGCTGGGCGGCGGTGGCGTCGTCGAGGAAGGCGCGGTCGTGGCTGGCGATCAGCACCGGCCCGGGATGGGCGGCGACCGCGGCGGCGAGGAAGGCGGCGCCGGAGTCATCGAGGTGGTTGGTGGGCTCGTCGAGCAGCCAGCTGGTGGGGCGGGCGATGAGCAGGTGGGCGAGGGCGAGACGCTCCCGCTGGCCGCCGCTGATCCGGCCGATCTCGGTGTCAGGGGCGATCTGCCCCAGGCCCAGCCCGTCCATCACCTCTGCGGCGCGATGCTCCGCGTTCCAGACGTCTGCGAGGGTCGCCTCGGCCAGCAGCGCATCGTAGCGCTGGACGGCGTGGGCCGCGGGTTCTCCCCCGTCGGCCCCGAGCGCCTCGCCGGCGGCGATCAGCTCCTGCTCGATCCGGCGTGAGCGCTCGAGAGCATCGGCGAGCACCTCCGCGAGGGTCGCGACGCGAGAGAACGGCAGCTCCTGGTGAAGCATCCCGATCGGGCCGGGCACCGCGAAGGTCCCCGTGTCGGGCAGCAGGCGCCCGGCGAGGACCCGCAGCAGGGTCGACTTCCCGCTGCCGTTCTCACCGAGCAGGCCGGTGGGCCGGCCCGCGGGCACCACGAGGCTCACGTCCGTGAGGACGCGGCGGTCGGGGTACGCGAAGGAGAGCCCGTCGGCCCGCAGGTGCAGGGCGGGATCCGTCGAGGCAGTGACGATCGACGGGGACGAGAGGGGATGCGCGGGCATGGATCAGCTCCTGGGGTCCAGGGGACGGCGGTCGACGGAGCGGATCACAGGCGCATGGCCGTCACGCTACGTCGCCGCGGTGGGGCCGGTCCAGGGAATAACCGACGGGGGCCCGGGGCGCGCACTGCACGCGCTCCGAGCCCTCGTCCTACCGTCACCGCCCCGCAGGCCTGCGCAGCTCCCTCCACCCCGCGGAGTCTGCCCGGCCGTCTCCGCTCAGCGGGCCTGCGCGTCCAGGCGTCGGCGCGGATTCGGTGCCGCGGCGAGCAGCCGCTTCGTGTATTCGTGCTGCGGATCGTCGATCACCTGCGCGCTCGGGCCGGACTCCACCACCTGTCCGTGGAGCATCACCGAGGTCTCGTCCGAGTACTGCCGGGCGGAGCCGAGATCGTGCGTGATGTAGAGGACCGCGAGGTTCTCCCGACGGGTGAGCTCCGCGATCATGTCGAGCACCTCCTTGCGGATGGTGACGTCGAGCATCGAGACGGGCTCGTCGGCCAGCAGCACCTTCGGCTCGGCTGCGAGGGCCCGGGCGAAGGAGACTCGCTGGCGCTCTCCGCCGGAGAGCTCGTGCGGGAAGCGATGCAGGTACCGCTCCGGCGGGGTGAGGTTCACGCGTCGCAGCAGGTCCAGGCTCCGCTCTTCGACCTCGGCCGTTCCCTTGGCGCGGCCGTGGATCCGCAGTGCTCGGCCCAGGGTGTAGGAGATGCGGTGCACGGGGTTCAACGAGGCGAAGGGGTCCTGCAGGGTCATCTGCACCTCCGCGGTGTACTCGCGGAATGCCCGGCCGCGGGCTCCGGCGACGGGCGCCCCGCGCAGCAGGATCTGCCCCTCGGTGAGCGGGAGCAGCTGGGCGAGCAGCCGGCCCACCGTCGACTTCCCGGAACCGGACTGCCCGACCAGTGCGGTCACCTGACCGGTGCGCAGCTCGAGGGAGACATGGTCCACCGCGCGGAAGCGCTCCCGGCTCATCCCGGAGCGTCGGCCACGGAAGTCCTTGACCAGGTCCTTCGCCTCGAGCACCAGCTCGCCAGACCGCGTCGATCCGGGTGTCGCGGGACCGGCGGCGTCGGCCGGCGCAGGGTCGACCGGCACGGAACCGGACGGCGCGGAATCAGACGCTGTCGCGTCGGCCGGAGTGGTGCTCATGGGCTCGTTCACAGCAGTGCCCCCAGATCGGCGAGGGAGGACAGCAGGTCCTCGGTGTAGGGATGGCCGGGATTCGTGTAGACCTCGAGCGCCGGCCCGTACTCGACCAGGCGTCCCAGGCGCATTACCGCGACCGAGTCGGAGACCTCCAGCAGCAGGGAGAGGTCATGGGTGGTGAAGATGATCGCGAAGCCGTACTCGTCGCGCAGCGCCATGATCTGCTCGAGGACCTCGCGCTGGATCAGTAGGTCCAGCGCGGTGGTGGGCTCGTCCATGATGATCACGTCGGGCTCGAGCACGAGGGCGATCGCAATCGCGACCCGCTGCTTCATCCCGCCGGAGAGCTCGTGGGGGAAGGAGGTGATCCTGTCCTCCGGGATCTCGACGCGGCGCAGCATGGTGCGTGCGAGCTCGGCCCGCTCGGCGGCGCCGAGATGGGGCCGGTGGGCCCGCACCACGTCGTCGAACTGCGCCCCGATGCTGGTGACCGGGTTCAGGGCGTTCATCGCGCTCTGGAAGACGATCGCGATCTCGCTCCAGCGCAGCACCCGCAGCTGCTCGTACGGGACGGTGAGCAGGTCCACCTCCCCGCGGCCCTCCGAACGGTGGTAGGTGATGCTCCCGGAGACGACCTCCGCCGGGGAGCGCAGCAACCGGGTGATGGCGTTGGTGAGCGTGGACTTCCCGGAGCCGGACTCGCCGGCCAGGCCCAGCAGCTCGCCACGGTGCAGCGTCAGCGACACCCCGTTCACCGCGCGCACCGGACCGTCCTCGGTGGGGTAGTCCACCACGAGGTCCTCCACCACGATGATCGGTTCGCCGGGGACGTCCACCGGCCGGCGCGAGGGCTCGGCCGCGAGCCGGTCCTCGTCCTGCCTGGGGACGACCTCACCGGTGAGCGGTGCACGGGGCGCGGTGCGCGCACCCCGTCGGGGCCGACGGCGGGGCTTGCCCGTGCGCAGGCGGGGGTTGGCGTGCTCGTCGATCCCGAAGTTGATCAGCGCGAGGCCCGCGCTGATGACCGCAATGGCGAGGCCCGGCGGGACGAACCACCACCAGGCGCCGACCAGCAGCGCCTGCGAGTTCTGGGCGAAGTACAGCATCGATCCCCAGGACACGGTGGTCAGCGAGCCGATGCCGAGGAAGGACAGCCCGGCCTCGGCGAGGATCGCGCCGATGGTCGAGAAGATGAACCCCGAGGCGACGACGGGCAGCGCGTTGGGCATCACCTCGGAGAAGATGATCCGCATCCGGGACTCGCCGGTCGCGCGGGCCGCCTCGACGAATTCGCGGTTGCGCAGGGACATAGTCTGGGCGCGCAGCACGCGGGCGGCGGGGGCCCAGGAGGTGATCGCGATGACGATCGCCACCGAGACGATGCCGCGCGTGGGCAGGTAGCCGGTGAGGACCACCAGCAGCGGTAGCCCCGGGATCACCAGGAACACCGAGGTCAGGATGTACAGCAGGTCATCGACGACGCCGCGGAAGTAGCCCGCGACCAGGCCGATCACCACGGACACGGCCTGCGAGGCGATGCCTGCGACCAGGCCCACCAGCAGGGAGATCCGTGCGCCGTGCACGAACTGCGCGTAGACGTCCTGGCCGGTCTGGGTGGTGCCGAACCAGTGCGCGGCCGAGGGCGGCTGCAGGAGGTCCGCACCCGAGGAGCGTGGACCGTAGCTGGTGAGCATCGGGCCGAACACTGCGATGAGGACGAAGAACAGGACGATCAGCAGACCGACCCGCACCTTGCCCGAGGAGGGGAGGAGCATGGAGCGCAGCATGGTTCAGGCCTCCGAACGGGTGCGGGGATCGAGGAACACGTAGACGATGTCGGCGAGCAGGTTCGCGATGATCACCGTGAGGGAGATGATCAGGAACAGTCCCTGCATCAGTGGGAAGTCCTGGTTCTCGACCGCCTGGAAGAGCGTGTATCCGACACCCGGATAGTTGAAGATGACCTCCGTGAGCATCGATCCGCCGACGACCGCGCCCAGGGACATCGCGAATCCGGTGACCGACGGGAGGATCGAGTTGCGGGCCGCATAGGTGAACAGGACCTGCCTGCGCGGCAGCCCCTTCGCCTCGGCCATCGTCACGTAGTCCTCGCCGAGCACGGAGACGGTCATGTTGCGCATCCCCAGCACCCATCCCGCGAAGGAGCCCAGCACGATCGTGAGCGCCGGGAGGATGGCGTGGTAGGCCGCCGAGCCGAGGAACTCGAGCGAGAGCTCCGGCATCAGCGCCCTGCTGTACGCGCCTGCGACGGGGAACCATCCGAGGTTCACCGAGAGCACCAGCACCAGGATCAGCGCCATCCAGAAGTACGGGACGCCGTTGAAGAAGGTCAGCATCGGCAGCACGTAGTCGCTCTTGCGGCCACGCCACCAGGCGAGGACCACGCCGAGCGAGGTGCCCAGCACGAAGCTGATGATGGTGGTCAGGCCCACCAGACCGATCGTCCACGGCAGCGCCTGCATCACGATGTCCGCGACCGGCACCGGGTGGAAGCCGATCGATAGCCCCAGATCCCCTCGCAGGAGGTTGCCGATGTAGGTGATGTACTGGATCGGCAGCGGGTCATCGGTGATGCCGTAGCTCTCGGCGATGGCGGCCATCGCCTCGGGAGCGATGCGCCCCTCCATCCGTTCCACCAGCAGTGCGACCGGGTCACCGGGCATCAGGCGGGGGATCAGGAAGTTGAGGGTCATCGCGGCCCAGGCGATGAAGGCGTACAGCATCACCTTCCGCAGCAGGTACTTCATGCAAGGTCTCCAGGGCGTGGTCGGGCGGTGCGGGCACACGGGGCCGGGTGCCCGCACCGGGGGATCATTCGGCGGGCTCGAGGTTCAGGACGACGAGCAGGTTGTCCGGGGACTGGAACGGTGCGCCGAAGGCGTACGGGTCCTCCTCGGACGGGAAGCCGGTCCACCGCGAGGAGTTGTACTGGAACCAGTTCGGTGCCTGCAGCAGCGGGATGGTGGGGAACTCCTCGACCACGATGGTCTGGAGCGCGTCCAGCGCCGCCTGCTTCTCGGCCTCGTCCTCAGTCGCGGCATAGGCAGCGAGCTGGGCGTCGGCCTCGTCGTCGTAGTAGCGGCCGAAGTTCTGCGTGACCGCCGCGCCGTCCTCGGCCCTGTACTCGGAGCTCAGCAGCGAGCGGTACATGTCGAAGGGGGACTGACCGATCGCCACGGAGGACAGCGTCAGCTCGAAGTTCCCGTTGTTGCGGGTCTCGAGCCAGGCCTCGAAGGCGACGCCCTGGGGGACGACCTCGATACCGATCGCTGCGAGCTGCTCCTCGAGAAGTTGCACGATGCTGACCCAGTCGGCCCAGCTCGAGGGCACCTCGACGTTCCAGGACATCCGCTCGCCGTCGGGGCTGACCCGGATGCCGTCCGCACCGGCGGCGTAGCCGGCCTCGTCCAGCAGGCGGTTGGCCTCTGCGGTGTCGAAGTCGAGCGTCGCGTCGGTGTACTTGTCGGCGAGCACCGACTCGTACGCCGGCAGCGGCAGGCCCGTGGGGTGCGCGGCGGGGGTGTATCCCTGCATCGCTACCTCGGAGAGCTGGGCGCGATCGATGCCGAGGCTGATCGCGGAGCGCAGGGCGACGTCGTCGAACCCGGGCTTGGAGGCGTTGTAGAGCAGCGTCACCAGGCCGCCACCGGGGTACCAGTAGCCGCGGTTCTCCGGATCGTGCTCGATGAAGATCTGCTCGATGTTGGGGACGAATCCACCGGTCCAGTCGAGGTCGCCGTTGCGCATGGCCGTATTGAAGGTCTCGGTGGTGTTGGCCGGGTAGTGGACCTCCGTCACGGAGACCTCGTCCGCCTGCCAGTACGCCTGGTTCTTCACCATCGTGTAGAGCTGGGCGGAGAAGCGGTCGAGGGTGAAGGGGCCGGTGCCGACGGGCTCCTCGTTCGTCGTCTCGATCGGGTCCTCGATCGCGCTCCAGATGTGTTCGGGCACGATCAGGGTGTTGCCGATCGCGGCGGAGAACGCGAACTGGGGCTCGGCGAAGGTGACCTCGACGGAGAGGTCGCCGGTGGCCTCGGCCTTGACGACCGGACGGGCGTTGGCGTTGGTCGCCGGGAACTCCACCATCTGGTTGAAGGTGAACGCGACGTCGTCGGCGGTGAACGCCTCGCCGTCCGTCCAGGTGACGCCCTCACGCAGGGTGAAGGTGACGACGGTGCCGTCCTCGTTGAACTCTTGGGAGAGGGCGAGCCAGGGCATCGACTCCCCCGGCCGCATCGGCGTGTTGAGCATCAGGGGCTCGTACACGAAGCCGCGGGTGCCGTGCAGCATCGACGCGGAGAAGGGGTTGAAGTTCGCCTGGTACGTGTTGGTGCTGTTGGCGTGGATGGACAGGGGCGGCAGTGTTCCGCCCTCGCCACCGCCACCACCACCGCTGCCCTTCGAGCCGGAGGTGCAGCCCGCGGTGACCGCGGCCAGTCCCGCGGCTGCCAGGGGGACTGCCAGTGCTGTGCGACGTCTCATCGTTGATCCTCGTTCCTCGGCGCCTTCGCCGACTGGGGGGTGTGCAGGTCTGTGCGCATCACGGTGAAGCGGCGGGACACCGTGAAGCCGGTGCTCGCGTAGAGGTGGCCTGCGGGGGACTTCTCGCCCGTCCACAGGAACCACGCCCCGTGCGCCGCCTCGGAGCGCATCTGCATGAGCGTGAGGCTCAGCAGGATGCGGCCGAGGCCCGTGCCGCGACGGGTCTCATCGACCCCGAAGGGGCCGAAGCGTTCGAAGGTGTCGCCATAGGCGCCATAGGTCGCGAGGCCGGCGACGGCTCCGTGCGGATCCCTCGCCACGACGACGCGGCGCACGGCGGCGGGGTCGCGCAGCGCGGCCTCCCTCAGGACCTCTCCCCAGTCCGGGGCGAGGCGGTTGCTCGCGAAGGCGATCACCTCGGGCAGGTCCTCGACCGTGGCCGGACCGAAGCGGAACCCGTCCGCGCGGCGCGTGCGCACCAGGTCGCGGACGCTGTCGCTGATCGACCAGGCGTCCAGGTCCAGGCTCATCGCGGCGGCCATCCCCGAGGGGGCGAGCCCGCAGGCCTCGAGGAAGGCGATCCCCTCGGGGTGCTCCTCGGCGTCGACGCCGGGCCAGAAGTAGGCCTGGGGGTAGCCGGCGACGGTGAGGCTGGTAGCCCCGCGCTCGGCGAGGTGGTCCCGAACCCTCTCGAACAGCGCGCGGCCGATCCCGCGGCGGCGATGCCCGGGGTCGACGCAGGCGAGGGTCATGTAGCCGCTCGTGGGCAGCGCGGGCACGCCGCGCTCGGCGCAGGTGCCGTAGGCGGCACCTATCACGCCGTCCTCGGGGTGCTCGGCGATGATCAGCCCTCGGGGGTCGTGGTTCGGCTCGAGCAGGAGGTTGCGTCCGAGCCGCTCGGCGGAGACCACGTCACGCGGCATGGCGCGGGTCATCAGCCCGCTGATCCGCTCCATGTCGCCGGGCCCGGCGCCGCGGTAGACGATGCTCATGCCAGCGCCGCCATCGAGGGGAAGGTGGTGCCGGCCAGCGCGACGGCGCGGGTGGTGCCTGCGAGGCAGCCGCGCATGGCCATCTGGGCGGTGTAGTAGTCGATGTAGCGGAAGCCGTAGGTCTCGCCGCGGGCAAAAGCCTGGACGCTGATCGCCTCCCGCCAGAGCGCGAAGGCCTCGTCGGAGATCGTCACGGAGGTGTCGGCGACATAGTCCTCCGCGTCCTCCCAGTTCTCGGTGTGCAGGAGCTGGCCGACGCCGTGACGTGCGGCGTCCTGCTCGCGATGGCCGGGCAGGCCCGAGAGGAAGCGGGCGCGCTCCGCGATCACGGAGGCGGCCTCGTGGTCGCTGTGCATGCTGTGCCGCCAGTGCGCCAGCACGAGGTCGGGTCGCTCCTGCCGCATGAGCAGGGCGAGGCGGTCGGCGACCTCGTCGTCGGGAGCGAGGAATCCGTCCGAGAGGTCGTCGAAGATGTGGACCTCTGCGCCGATGGTGCGGGCGAAGCTCTGCGTCTCGGCGATCTTCTGGGCGCGGTACTCGTCCACGGACAGGCGTGGGTGGCCGCGCTCGCCCGGAGTCAGAGCGACGAGCACCGAGCGCCCGCCGTCCAGGACGTTCTGGGCGAGGATGGGGCCGGCGGCGAGGTCCATGTCGCCGATATGTGCTCCGACGGCCATGATGGTCCGGGCTCTCACAGTGTGTCCTCCTGGGGGTTCGTCGGGGTGGTCTCGTAGAGCAGGGCCGCGGACGGCGGCTGCGGTGAGCGGGGGGATCGCTCGAGGATCTGGGCGAGGTCGAGGCCTGCGTCGATGCCCTCGCGCAGGGCGGGGCTTCCCCAGAGCAGGTCGATGAAGGGCGGGCGGTCGCCGCCGAGTTCGTCGGGCCCGCGCTGCCGCCAGAGGGTTTCGTCCGGGTGCAGCTCGCGCACGGTGGAGAGGACGGCGTGGGCGGTGCGCAGCGGGTCGAAGCGTGCGGCGTCGAGCAGGTGGAGCTGGGCACCATGGACGGTGCTGCCGCTCCACTTGGAGAACATGGGGCGGAAGACCGCTTCGCGGACGGCGACGCCCGGGAGGTCCTGGTCCCGCAGCGCCTCGGCCAGGGCGCGCGTGGTCCAGGCTGCGCCGAACAGCTCGAAGGGGCGGGTGGTGCCGCGCCCCTCGGACAGCAGTGTGCCCTCGATCAGCGCGGTGGCGGGGTAGAGGGCGGCTGAGTCGGCGGTGGGCATGTTGGGCGAGGGCATCACCCACTGTGCGGCGGGGAGGGCCGACGTGGCCGTCTGCGACTCGACCTCCACCACGTCCAGCTGCACCTGGCGGCCGGTCTCCTGGGGGACGTGCTCGAGGGCGAACCAGCGGGCGAGCTCGCCGAGGGTCAGCCCGTGCCGGAGCGGGATCGAGACGCGACCCACGAAGCTGGCGCAGGCGGGATCCAGGCCGGGGCCGAGCCGCCGGCGTCCCAGCGGGTTCGGTCGATCGGCGATGACGAGGGAGAGGCCGGTACGCGCCGCAGAGCACATCAGGTCGAACAGCGTCCAGGTGTAGGTGTAGAACCGGGACCCGATGTCCTGGAGGTCCACCAGGATCTGGGCGGCGCCGGAGCGCAGCAGCAGTGCGTCGAGCCCGGCGCCCTCGGCCCCGTAGGTGTCGAGGATCGGCAGGCCGGTGGCCTCGTCGATGCCGTCGCCGTCGCTCTCGCCGGCCTGGGCGGCGCCCCAGTAGCCGTGCTCGGGGGTGAGCACTGCGGTGAGGGGGATGCCGGCGGCGTGCAGCGCGTCGACGCCTCGCGCGAGATCCGCGGTGACGGAGGTGTAGTTGGCGCACAGCGCCGTGGGGACCTGCTGGAGGAGGTTCGGATCGCGGAGGATGCGATCCAATCCGGTGGTGCCGGCCATCGTGCACTCCCTGCTCTGCGAGTGGTGGGTCACACTTCTTGAGGAAACTTACACGCTGGACCGACTTGCCCGCAAGTAAGTTCCACACTTGGGCGTGCAAGCTCCAGGAGGGTCCTGCACAAGGTCAGCGGGAGCGGCGCTCCACGGCGGCGCGCGTGGTCTCCAGCGCGGTGCGCCCCAGGTCAGGCAGGCAACGGGCGACAGCGACCAGGATGCAGTCGATCACCGTCAGCTGCGCGATGCGGGAGGCGGTCGCCCCGGAACGGAGCAGCGACTCCTGCGCGGCCGTGACCAGCAGATGATCCGCATACTGCGCCAGCGGAGAGCTCGGGGCGTTGGTGATAGCGACAGCGGTCGCACCCACCTCCGCTCCGAGCCGGAGGGATTCGATCACCTCGGCGGTCTGCCCGGTGTTTGAAATGCCGATCGTCACGCACCCCGGCGTCAACAGTGAGGCCACGATGAGCGCCTCATGCACGTCCTGGTGGGCGCTGCAGCTCAGACCCAGGCGCATGAGCTTCTGCTGGAGGTCCTGCGCCGCAAGGCCGGAGGCGCCGATGCCGAACACGGCGATGCGAGGCGCGGCGGAGATCCGATGGGCCACCTCGGCGAGCGTGGCGATGTCCAGGGCCTGCGCGGTGTCCTCGACGGCGCGCGCGTCGGAGACCGCGATCTTGCCGACGACCGTGGCGAGGTCGTCATCCGGATCGATGTCCCCCTGCAGCTCGCCCCGCGAGGTGCGCTCATCCGCAATGGCGGCCTCATGCAGAAGGTTGCGCCGGAACTCGCGATAGCCGCTATACCCCAACTCCGTCGCGAAGCGCACGACGGTCGCCTCGGAGCATCCCGCCTCTGCGGCCAGCGCGCCAATGCTCAGCCCGCTCGCGGCCGACGGATCCTGCAGCACGATCTCCGCGATTCGGCGCAACTTGGGCTGAAGGTCGCCGAGGCGCCCGCGCAGCCGCACGGTCACCGCCGCGCCCGTGCCGGCGATCATGACGAAGTCAGCAGGGAGGCCACCGCGGCGCGGATCCCGGCCGGGTCCCCAACGCGGGAGGGATCCGGCGGATAAGCGGCGGCGGCCGCACGGGCCGGGGCGACCTCGCTGCCCGCGAGCAGCGCCACCAGAGCCGCGCGCACGTCGCCATCCGCGGCCTGGAGCATCTCCGCCGCGGCCTCGGCGTCGACGCCCGTGCCCTGCACGAGCATGCGCACAGTGCGGGCGACGAGCTTGTGGTTGGTGGGCCGCACGTTGATCATCAGGTTGGAGTACGTGGTGCCCAGCCGCACCATCGTCGCCGTCGAGAGGGCGTTGAGCACGAGCTTCTGCGCCGTCGCGGACTTCATGCGGGTCGATCCGGTCACGACCTCGCTGCCGACGTCGGGCAGGATCGCGAGGTCGGCGCTGCCAGCCAGCTCGGCCAACGGGTTGGTGGAGATCAGCGCCGTGCGCAGCCCGCGGGACCGGGCCTCACGCAGGGCTCCGCCGGCGAAGGGCGTGCGACCGCTCGCCGCGAGGGCGATGATCACGTCTCCGGGTGCGGACTCCTTGGCGACCAGTCGGGCTCCGGCCTCCTCGTCATCCTCCGCACCTTCGACGGCCCGCATCATGGCGGTCTCGCCGCCGGCAAGATAGGCGGCGACCATGGTGTCGTCCGCGTTGTAGGTGGGGATGAGCTCGACGGCGTCCAGCACGCCCAGACGTCCGGAAGTCCCGGCGCCGACATAGCGGACGGTGGATCCGCCGGCGATCGCGCGGACGCACTCCTCGACGAGCTGGGCGATCTGCGGGCTGACGGCTTGGACCGCCGCCGCCACCGTCGCATCCTCGGAGAGGATCAGCTCCACCAGCGGCCCTGCGTCCAGCGTATCCAGCTCGAGGCTGCGTGCATTGCGGGCCTCGGTGGGCGAGGCCATGGCCACGAGAGAGCGCCAGGCGGTGTCGTCCGGTGCGGGCAAGGGCGGGTTCGGAGCGTTCATCATTCCTTCCAGGGTGCCATCGAGCGGGGAGCGGAGTGACTCCGAGCATTCCCGCTCATTCTGTATGAGGGAACGTTCTGGCGAGGCGACTTCCGAAAGCCGTCGTCCGCGCCGAACAAGTCGATCACCACAATGAAAGTAACCTCCACTAGAGGCATTGCTTGATAGAAGTTACCATGATTGCGGGGCGTGCGGGAATCGTTCCCGCATCGTCCCTGACGGCCAGGCTAGGACGCCCGGCCCTTACGATGAGCACCCCGACGAGGGAGGTCCCATGAGCAGCACTCCACCACCCACCACCCGCACCCTGGTGATCGCGGGGGACATCGGCGGTACCAGCTCGCGCCTGGTTCTCGCGCCGCTGGCCGGGGCGATCGTCGCCGAGGCGGAGGGGCCCGGGGCGAATCTGCGCTCCTCGGGGACGGACGCGCTCGACAACATCGCCCGGACGGCCGAAGAGGTCCTGGCTCGCGGCCGGCGGGAGCTGGGGCACGACGGAGAGCTCGCCGCGGTGGCGCTCGGGATCTCGGGCGCGGGCCCGGCGCGGGCGGCGGAGGTGCGCCGCGCCGTCGGTGAGCGCCTCGCCGGGCTCGGCATCGGCGAGGAGCGGATCCTGATCACCGATGACCTGCACACGGCCTTCCTCTCCGGGGGCGTCGGGGACGACGGCCTGCTGGTGCTCGCGGGGACCGGCGCGGTCGCGGTCCGCTTCCAGGAGCGGGAGGCGGTGGCTCGCCGGGACGGAATGGGCTGGCTGCTGGGCGATATCGGTTCGGCCGTCTGGCTCGGACGCCGCACGCTCGAGGCGGTCGCCGCGGACCTCGACGGCCGCGGCCCGCACACCCGGCTCACTGAGGAGGTCGGCGAGATGCTGGGCCTGGACCTGCGGGGTGGGCAGAACCCTCCCTCCCCCACCGGTGACCCGCGCCAGGACCTGATCCGCGCCCTGGACGAGCAGCTCCCGGCCGGCGCGCCCGCAGCGTTGGGCCGTTTCGCGCGCCTGCCGGGGAACATCGCCGAGGACCCGGTGGCCGGCGAGATCCTCGATCTCGCGATCCGGCACGTGCTCGAGACCGTGCAGGCCCTGGATCCCGGAGCCGGCCTCCCGGTGGTGCTCGCCGGCTCCGCGCTGACCGGGCCGGGCCCGTTCCACGACGCGGTCACCGCGGCGCTGCGGTCCCAGGGCCGCTCCTTCCGCGCCGCCCCCACCGGGCTGCCCGGGGCGCTGCTCCTGGCCAGGGAGCGAGCCGCTACCCTTCTGCCATGAACGCCTCCCCGCCGGCCGACCTCCCCGGCCCCGGAGCGGAGCCCTCGGAGCAGGCAGAGCCGCCGGCACCGGCACCGGCACCGGCACCGGCACCGGCGGAGCCGATCCCCGTCGCGACTCCGCCTCGCCGACGGCGACGGCTCCCCCGGCACCGCAGGTCGTGGAGACGGCGCATGCTCTCGGAGAACCTGCGCCTGTTCGCGGCGCTGCTGCTCTCGGTGGTGATCGGCGTGGCCGTCGTGCTGGTGCTCTCCGCCGCCCTTTCCGGCATCGGCTCCACCGAGATGGAGCTGCCGCTGCTGCTGATCCTGCTCATCGTGGTGATGTCGGTGTACTCGCTGGCGTTCGCGGGACTGACGCTGTGGGCTCTGACCGATCAGCCGCGGCACCGCATGCTCGCCGCCGCCCGGCTGCCCCGGGCCCGCCGCCATGTGCGCTTCTATCGCTGGTACATGGCTCGTTCGAGCGCCTTCAGCGAAGTCGCGCAGATGCTGATGATCGCGGTGATCGCCGCCCTGCTGCTCATCGTGCCCCCGCCCGAGGTGCCGATCGCCGCGCTGCTCGCGCTGACGGCGGTCGCGGTGGCGACAGCGTGGATCGGCACCGTGATCACCTTCGCCGCCGAGTACGCCGCCGAGGACTCTCGCGGCACGGCGTTCTCCCTGCCGGGGACTCCCGGCGCGGAGCGGACGATCGGGGACTACGTCTACGGGGCGGTGCTGATCCAGGCCTCCTCCGGGACCGGCGATCTCACCCCGCTGACCGCACCCGCCCGGCGCCTGGTGCGCCATCACGTGATCCTCGCGCACGTCACCAGCACCATCATCGTCACCCTGGGCGTCTCCGCCGTGGTCACGGCCGTGACCTGAGCCTGCGGCGCCTCGCCGACGTCCCGTCGGTCACGCTCGCGCCGAGGGGGCGTCCTGCATGCGGCGCGGCGATAGGATGGCCAGCGTCCGCCCGCTGCTGAGCCGGGTGCCCGGCTCTGCACCGGGCACCGCGTGCCGCCCGACTCGGAAGAAGGCTTCCCTCGATGCCCGATCTCCACGACCAGATCCCCACCCGCGAGAAGGTGCTGATCATCGGCGCCGGGCCTGCGGGCCTCGCCTCTGCTGCGGCGCTCAAGGCGCTCGAGGTGCCCTTCGACCTGGTCGATCGCGCCAAGCACGTCGGCGGGATCTGGGACCCCGAGCGGGAGGATTCTCCGGTGTGGCCCACGATGGAGATGATCTCCTCGCGCGAGCACACCCAGTTCGAGGACCTGCTGCAGCCGGTCTCCTACCCGGACTTCCTCTCCCCCACCCAGATGGCGAAGTACCTGCGCGCCTACGCGGCCCGCCACGACCTCACCGAGCACTTCCGCCCGCACACCGCCGTGCGCTCCGCCCGCCCCTTCGAGGAGGGGGTGTGGCAGGTGGAGCTGTCCACTGGCGAGATCGGGATCTACCGCGCGGTGATCTCGGCACACGGCATCTCCGAGCGTCCCCACCGTCCCGACTGGGCGCAGACCGTCCCGGCGACGGTGCGGGTGATCCACTCCAAGGACTGGAACGGGGCCGACGGGCTCGAGGGCCAGCGGGTGCTGGTGGTCGGCTCGGGCCAGTCCGCCGCCGATATCGCGGTCGACGCCGCCCGGCGCGCCCTCGAGGTGCGCTGGTCGATGCGCACCGGCCACTGGGTGGTGCCGCGCCGCATCGCCGGGACCCCCGGTGACGTGGCCGCCTCCCGCGAGCCCGCCGCGCTCGGAGGGCTCAACGCGAAGATTGCCGAGACGCTGATCCGCCGTACCGTCGGCGACCCCGCCTCCATGGGCCTGCCCGCCCCGGTGGCGCCCCTGCTCGAGGATGCTGTGATCGTCTCCGACGATGTGCTGGACCGGGTGCGTGAAGGGCGGATCACCCCTGCCGGGGAAGTCACCGGGATCGATGCCGAGGGCATCGTCACCCATCTCGGCACCGGATCCCATGCCGGGCATCAGAGCTTCGCCCCGGATCTGATCGTGCTCGCCACCGGATACGAGTCCGGTGCCGATCATCTCCCCCAGGACGTGGTGCCGCGCACCGCCGACGGCGACCTCGATCTGTTCCTGGGCGCCTTCGCCCGTGGCCGCGACGACCTGGTGATCCTGGGCCAGCAGCGAGTTGCGGGTGGGGTGCTGCCGATCCTGGTCGAGCAGGCCGATATCGCCGCATACATGATGGCTGCGACCCGCGACGGCTCCTCGTCCTCTGCGGTCGAGCAGTTCCGTCGCCTGCGCGCCGGTGCCGAATCCGCGGTCCCGGTCACCCACCCACGCGCCGGGAGCGGGCTGCTGGGCCGGCTCGGCAGCGTGGTCGGCGCGAACCGCGTCACGATCCGCAGCGCAGCCTCGACGCACGAGACCGGCGAGAAGCTGGTTCCGGCAGCGGACCGCGACACCCTGCTGGCGCGGCTGAGGTCAGTGCGGGGCCTGTTCGCCTGATCTCGACCTCGCCAGGCCCGTCGGCCCACTGGACCGACGGGCCTGTCATGCATCACGGCCGTCAGGCAGCAGCGCGGTCACGCAGCAGGCCCGTCATGCAGCACGCCCGTCGGGCAGCGGGGCCGTCGGGCAGCGGGGCCGTCGGGCCATCGCTCTCCAGGGCCCGGCTGCCGCCAGGCCGTCACGAGGCTCGCCGACGCCGCCTCAGGCGGCAGGATCTGAGCGGCGCCGACGCGGCACCATCACGATCACCGCGGCGACCGCCACCACCACCAGCACCGCGATGCCCGCGCGCTGCTGATCCGCGAGCGCATCAGCCCACCAGGTGCGGCCCGTGGCTCCGAACCAGCTCGCCGCCAGCAATGAGTCGGTCAGCAGCAGCGCGACCCCGGTGCCGAGACCCAGCAGCAGCGGAGCCCCGCGCAGCAGCAGGCGCTGCCAGGGCCGAACCGTGACGGGCACAGCCCGGACGGCGAGCGCGGTGAGCACTCCTCCGGCCAGTGCCAGCATCTGCAGCGCCAGATGCGCGGCATGCCCGTCCAGCGCGAGCCGGAGGAACGGGCTGACGTAGCCGAGGATCAGCAGCAACGGGCCGGCCAGGGCCAGCAGCATCGCCACCCACCAGCGGTCCTCGACCAGTGCCCGCAGACGCTGCGGAACGGCCCCGACGCTGCCCAGCAGCGTCCCGGCCAGAACCATCAGCAGCACATGCTGCAGCACGTGGGCGGAGACCAGCACCTTGCCATAGACGTTCAACGGTCCGCTGGTCATCAGCACCAGCACCATTGCGCCCAGCAGCAGGCGGAGGCTCTGTGTGCGCGGACGACGGGGCGCCCGGGGCCGCCACCACACCAGCGCCAGCGCGCAGGCCAGCGCCATCCCGAAGGGATCAGGCCGCCAGGCGGTGAGCACGCTGGACACCTCCGGCATCGCCGGCAGCGGGTAGCCGGTGAGCACCCCGGCGGTGCCCCCGGGCGGAGTCCCCGCCTCGGCGGGTGGTGGGGAGGAGCTCATCGCGGCGGCGAGTGCCACAGCGAGTCCCATCAGTGCGAGCTCTAGCACGGCGAGGCGCCGGTAGGTGGCTCGTGCGTGCTTGCCCGCATCCTTCGAGACGGCGCCCCGGGTAGCATCCGGGGCTGTGCCGAAGCCCTCGGCGATCTGTCGGCGCTGCAGGACCCCGAGGCCGCCGAGCAGGAGCAGCAGGACGGCCTTGGCGACCCCCAGCTGCACATACGGGCTGGTGAGGATCTCCCCGGGATGGTTCATCCTCACCGCGAGCGCCCACACCCCGCTCAGGGCGAGCGCCACCCAGCAGATGAGCGCCAGGTGCGAGTAGCCGCGCACCACGGCCCCGTCATCGCGTCCGCGGTCCGGGAGGAGCTGCAGCACGGCCAGCCCTCCCAGCCAGATCCCTACAGCGAGCAGGTGGATGAGCATGGTCGAGGTGCCCACCTCGTGGGTCTCGTCGCCGGCTGCGTGGCCCGTCATCGCAGCGCAGAAGGAGATCAGTCCGGCCAGCACCGCGACCGTGCGTGCGATGCGGACGGAGCTGCCGAGCACCGCGACGGTGGTGGTGGCCGCGGCGACCACCAGAGCCGTCAGCAGCCAGATCCCCAGATCGGTGGCGACGAAGACACCGAGATCGGACCCGAAGCGCGGCGAGCCGACGGGCTGCCCGGTCGCGACCGCATAGGAGAAGGCGAGGGAGGCTCCCCGGGCGAGGGTGGTGATCGCGGCGGCCACTCCCACCACGATCAGCACCCGGGCACGGTCCGCCTCATCACGCAGCAGCCAGCCGGCGATCACCGCACCGCCGAGGGTGAGGGCTGCGGCGAGGTCGGCGAGAGTCGCCGCGACCGGTGCGCCGTGGCGGGCGATCGGCCCGGCATCGAGCAGCACCAGGTTGCCGCCGCCCGCAGCATCGGCGGCGAGCACCGACAACCCGGCGAGCAGGGCGAAGACGGCCCCGAGGATCACGATCAGCATGGGCCGCGAACGCTGCGCGACAGACGTGCTCATGACGCGATCACCAACCCCAGCCACAGCGCCGCCATCCCGCCGCCGGCGCTCAGCATCAGATAGGCCAGGGCCAGGGAGAAGGTGGTGTGGCGCACCAGCTCGACGATGTCGAAGGCCGCGGTGGAGAGGGTGGACAGGCCGCCGCAGAAACCGACCGCCAGCAGCAGGTAGACGAACTCGCCGGTCCCTGTCGCGGAGCCGAACCTCGCCACCACGATCCCGATCAAGAAGCATGCGATGAGATTGGCGCCGAAGGTGGACCAGGGGCGCAGCCGCTCGCTGCCGCCAGCGGAGCGCGCTGCGGCCACGGCGGTGATGAGCTCTCGCAGACCCCACCGTGCGACGGCCCCGAGTCCGCTGCCGATCCCCACCAGCAGCGCGGCCAGCAGATACATCCCCGCGCTCATGCCCGGCCCTCCGCATCAGCATCGCGAGGGGCGACATCACGGGGCCCAGCATCACGGGCCGCTGCATCACGGGACTCAACATCACGGAGCGAGGCTTCACGAGGTGCGGCGAAGCGCCGACCGAGGATCAGTCCCACGATCAGGCCGCCGAGGCACAGCAGCACCGTCGCCGCCCCGTAGGCGAGGGCCAGCAGCGGGAAGTCGGCGCCGATCATCGCCGACCCTTCGAGCACCACGGCAGAGAAGGTCGTGAAGCCCCCGCACAGGCCGGTGCCCAGCAGCGGCTGCATCCAGGACCTCCCCGACCGCACCTCGAGCGCGCCGTTGAGCCCGCCGAGCGCGAGGCAGCCGAGCAGATTCACCCAGAACGTCGCCCAGGGCACCTCGACCAGCGTGGGAGTGGTGACCGTCGGGGCTAACGCCGACAGTGCGAATCGCAGCATTCCTCCGAGCGCACCACCTGCCGCGACCAGCAGCGCGGTCTGCCACCAGGTCAGTGGAGCGCGAACCGGCCCGGAGCCCAGCGTCTCGGAATCGATGACGTCCTCGAGGTGCACGGCGGCCATCTCGACCGTGTGCATCCTCGGATCGTCGCGTCGCGGGGTGCGGGGCGCGGGAGAGGGGCTCGAGGTCACCGACACAGCGTACCGACGACTGCGCCGCCGCTGTCCGTCCGCGCCGCCCGGGCGCTCAACCCCACACCTTCAGGTCGAGCTCCTCCCGCCGCGCCTCCGCCGCCGACTCGCACGCTCGCTGACGACTCCAGCTGCACAGTTCGTCGCTCAACCCCACACAAGCCCCAGGGAGGGGTCCTCCAGCACTGCGGAGACGTCGCGGAGCAGCTCCGCGCCCAGGGCGCCGTCTATCAGGCGGTGGTCGAAGCTGAGTGACAGCGTGGCGACCTGGCGCGGCACGATCTGCCCGTCCACCACCCATGCCTTCTCCTTGATCGCGCCCACCCCGAGGATCGCGGACTCCCCCGGGTTCAGGATCGGGGTGCCGGAGTCGATGTCGAACACGCCGTAGTTGGTGATCGTGATGGTGCCGTCACGGGTGTCGCGCAGCGAGGTGCGACCGGCACGGGCGGTGCGGGCGAGCTCGCTGATGCCCTCGGCGAGCTCCCGCAGGGTCATCAGATGCGCGTCCTTGAGGTTGGGCACGATCAGGCCGCGGGGCGTGGCCGCGGCGATGCCGAGGTTCACGTAGTGCTTGTAGACGATCTCCTGGTTCGCCTCATCCCAGGAGGCATTGACCTCCGGGTTGCGACGGATCGCGACCAGCAGCGCCTTCGCGATCACGGCGAGGGGGCTGATCTTGACGTCGGCCCACTCACGGGAGGCTCGCAGCTGGCTGACTATCTGCACCGCGCCCGTCATGTCGATCTCGTTGAAGACCGTCACGTGCGGTGCGGTGAAGGCGGAGGCCACCATCGCCTCCGCGGTGCGCTTGCGCACCGAGCGGATCGGCACCCGTGTGGTGCGGTCATCACTGGTGACACCCGAGAAGGGCTGATCGCGCGTGGACTTCATGGCGCCTCCCAGACCCTCCGGGGCCTGCGGGGACTCCTCGGGGAAGTAGTCGCCGTCGACCTCACCGCCGTAGGTGCGCTGCTGCGCGTTCAGCACGTCCTGACGGGTGACGGTCCCCTCGGGCCCGGTGGCCAGCACATCGTGCAGGGCGACGCCGAGATCGCGGGCGAGCTTGCGCACGGGTGGCTTGGCGAGGATGCGGCCGATCGGCACCTGCTGGCCGTCATCGGACTGGGCCGGTTCGGCGAGGCGGCGCCGACGGCGCTGCGGGCTGGCCTGGGTGCCATAGCCGACCAGGTTCTTCGGCTCCTCCGTCGCAGCGGCTGACGCAGCAGACGCAGCTGAGCTGGCCGAGGTCGCCTGCGCGGCGAGCTCTTCGGCCGACGGGTCCGCCTCGGGCTGCGCAGAGTTCGGCTGCGCGGAACTCTGCTGCGCGGTGGCGGGCTGCGTGTCGGCGGGCCGGGTTCCGGCGGCGGGCCGCGGCGCGGGAGCAGGCACCGGGCCGCCGGCGGTGTCGACCTGGATCAGCCCGGCGCCCACCGGCACCTCATCGCCGACCGCGACGAGGATTGCGACGACGGTGCCGGCGACATGGGTGGACAGCTCGACGGCGCTCTTGGCGGTCTCGACCTCGACCACCGCGGCGTTGATCTCGACGCGATCGCCCACGGCGACCTTGATCTCGAGGATCTCGGCCTCGGTGAGGCCTTCCCCGGGGTCGTTCAGCGGGATCGTCACGATCGAGCTCGCGCCGGATGAGGCGGCGGAGCCTGCGGGGGTGGCGGCATTCATGGTCGTGATCCTTTCACGCGCAGGGCGCTTCCGTCAGTGCTCGAGCAGGCGGTCCACGCCGTCGAGCACCCGGTCGAGGTCGGGAAGGTAGGCATGCTCCATCCGCGAGGGCGGGTAGGGCAGGTGATAGCCGCCGACGCGGAGCACCGGGGCCTCGAGGTGGTAGAAGCACTCCTCGGAGATCCGGGCCGCGATCTCCCCGCCGAGGCCGCCGACCACCGGGGCCTCATGGGTGATCAGCAGGCGGCCGGTGCGCTTCACCGAGGCGACGATGGTCGGGTAGTCGATGGGCGCCAGCGAGCGGGCGTCGATGACCTCCAGGTCGATGCCGTCCTCGGCGGCGGCCTCCGCACTCTCGAGCGCGAGCGGCATGCTCGGCCCCCAGGCCAGCAGCGTGGCGTCGGTGCCCTGTCGCACCACCGCCGCCTCCCACGGGGACAGCTCAGGACGGTGGTCGGGATCCACATCGCCCTTGACCCAGTACCGCTTCTTGGGCTCGAAGATGATCACCGGGTCCTCGCACTCGATGGCCTGGCGGGTCATCCAGTAGGCATCCTGCGCGGTCGCAGGAGCCAGGATCCGCAGGCCCGCGGTGTGCGCGAAAAGCGCCTCCGGACTCTCGGAGTGATGCTCGATCGCACCGATCCCGCCACCGTGCGGGATCCGGATCACGATCGGCATGTGCACCGCACCGGCGGTGCGATTGTGCATCTTCGCGACCTGGGTGGTGATCTGGTTGAAGGCGGGGAACACGAAGCCGTCGAACTGGATCTCGACCACGGGCCGGTAGCCGCGCACAGCCAGACCCACGGAGGTGCCCACGATGCCGGCCTCGGCGAGCGGAGTGTCCACCACGCGCTGCGAGCCGAACTCGGCATGCAGTCCATCGGTGACTCGGAAGACGCCGCCGAGCACCCCGATGTCCTCGCCCATCAGCAGGACCTTGTCATCCGCGGTCATCGCGTCACGGAGCCCGGCGGTGATCGCCTTCGCGATCGGGAGGTTGGTGCTGCTCATGCGCGCTCCCCCTTCTGCTCGGCATCCTCGTCGGTGGCGCCGTGCTCGTCCTCGAACTGGGCGACGTACTCGAGGTACTGCGCCCGCTCGGCCTCGACGATCGGATGAGGCTCCGCATAGGCGTGGGTGAACATGCCCACCGGGTCCGGATCCTCCATGCCGTGGATGTGGTGATGCAGCTGCATGGCGAGATCGTGCGCCTCCTCGTCGCAGCGGGCGATGTACGCCTCGTCGATCTCCCCGATCTGCTCGAGGTGGCGGCGCAGGCGCAGGATCGGATCCTTCTCGGCCCATTCCTCCTCCTCGGAGGAGGGGCGATAGCGGGAGGCGTCGTCGCTGGTGGTGTGCGCGGCCATGCGGTAGGTGAGGGCTTCGACGAACACGGGGCCCTTGCCCGCCCGTGCGGAGTCCAGTGCGATGCGCACGGCACCGAGCACGGCGAGCACGTCGTTGCCGTCCACCCGCACCGAGGGGATCCCCCAACCGCGGGAGCGCTGGGCGAGCGGCACCCGGGACTGCACCGACGTGGGCACGGAGATCGCCCACTGGTTGTTCTGGGTGTAGAACACGACCGGCACATGGAAGGAGGCGGCGAAGGTGAAGGCCTCCGAGACCTCGCCCTCGCTCGAGGCGCCGTCGCCGAACAGGGCGAGAACGGCAGTGTCGGTCTCCGGCTGGCCGGTGCCCACCACGCCGTCTCGCTGCAGGCCCATCGCATAGCCGACGGCGTGCGGGGCCTGGGATCCGAGCACGATCATGTAGGGGTGGGTGCGCAGCTCGTTGGGGTCCCAGCCGCCATGGCTGACGCCGCGGAAGGACTCCAGCAGGCGCCAGGGTTCGATCCCGCGGGCCCAGGCGATGCCGTGCTCACGGTAGGTGGGCACCAGGTAGTCCTGCTCGCGGGAGGCGTGGCCGGCACCGATCTGGGCCGCCTCCTGGCCGAGCGCGCTGGCCCACAGCCCGAGCTGTCCCTGGCGCTGCAGGCTGGTGGCCTCGACATCGGCCGCGCGGATCATCACCATGTCGCGGTAATAGCCTCGCAGCCGCTCGGGGGTGGCAAGGCCGCTCTCCTCGAGCACGGCGTCGAGCTCGTCGTGCGGGGTGCGGGTGCCGTCGGCCGCGAGGAGCTGGACCATCGGCTCCTCAGCCGCGACATCAGGGATCGTGGAACGGAAGACACTCACCCGGGTAGCGTAACTTACGGGACCGTAAGGTCAAGGGAGTCGCCAGCGGTTCGGCGTCCTCGGGAGCAGACGGCAGGGATGCTCGTCATGACGAGGGCCAGCGGGGGCGTCATCAGCCGGAGGATCCTCACCTCACTCGCGACGGCTCTCGAGCGCGGCCCGGGTGCGGGCGAGCCCCGTGGCCCGGCATCGGGATGGACGTTCCCGTTCGCGATCAGCAGGCAGTCCGCGATGGTCAGCCGGGCGGCGCGGGAGGAGGTCGCTCCGGCCCGGAAGGAGGGCTCCCGCGAAGCGGTGAGCAGTGCCGGACATCATTCCGAGCACCCGCATCCCGCTCAGCGCGGTCCGCCGAGCATCAGGTCGACCGCGGCGCGCATCATGGTGCGGCCGCCGCCGTGGGCGAGCACGAGGCGGCGGTGGTCCGGGGCGGCATCGGGCACTCCGGTGTGGACCACGATCGCCTCGGGGTTCCGGGCGAGCAGGGCGGCCAGGCGCTGCCCCTCCTCGGGGTCGCTGCGCGGCAGCCGGGTGATCACGAGCAGCTGGGCGGCGGCGCTCTGCAGGCCCTTCTGGCCGACCTGGCCGGGCGGGCCGGGATAGTCGGGCGGGCCGGGCTGGTCGGGATAGTCGGGCTCTGCGGCCTGCACCCCGCGCTCGCGGAGCGCGTCGACGAGCTGCTGGGAGCGGGCGCCGGAGGCGTGCTGGGAACGGACGCGCAGGTCGACCACCATGGCGGGGTCCAGCGTGAGGGAGGCGTGGCGGGCCCGGACCGCGCGGGCTGCCGCCTCGGCGCCGAGGAGCTCGGCGCGACGCAGCGCATCCTCGAGCGCCGGGGCGGGCACGAAACGGCGCCGGACGCGCAGGGAGTGCAGGCGGGAGCGGGTGCGCGCGGCCCGGGCGCGCAGCGTCTCCCGGGGGAGCCGGCCGCTGTCGATCGCGTCCAGCAGGGCGTCGTGGGCCTCACGGAGCATCAGTTGGTCATCACGGCGCAGAGAGGTGCCCAGGCACAGCAGGTCCGCGCCGGCCTCGACCGCCTGCACCACGGACTCGCCGTAGCCGGGATCCGTGGCGACAGCCGCCATGTCCAGTGCGTCGGTGATCACGAGGCCCTGGTAGGTGCCGCCCACAGCTTGGTCCAGCAGCGGCCGCGACCAGGGGGAGATCGAGGCGGGGCCGACTCCATAGGCGGGGACCAGCACATGCGCGGTCATGATGCTGTCGAGCCAGGGCGCGATCCCCCAGGGGGCGAGGTGCTCGCGCTCGAACTGTCGGGCATCGAGATCGATCAGCGGCAGGGCGGTGTGGGAGTCGGTGGCGGTGGCGCCGTGGCCGGGGAAGTGCTTGGCGCAGGTGCCGAGCCCCGCCTCCATCAGCCCGGTCGCGAAGGCCTTGGCATGGGCGGCGACCCGGTCGGGATCATCGCCGAAGGCGCGGGTGCCGATCACCGGGTTCGCCGGGTCGGTGGAGACGTCCAGCACGGGAGCGAGGTCGAGGTCCAGGTCGCAGGCGGCGAGCAGGTCCCCGAGCGCCTTGCCGACCTCCCGGGTCAGCTCGATGTCGTCCACCTCCCCGAGCGCCCAGGCGGTCGGGAGGGAGGAGCCGGTGAGCGCCTGGAGGCGGGTGACGTCCCCGCCCTCCTCGTCGATCGCGACCACACACTCCTCGGCACGCTCGTGCACTGCACGGGCGAGGCGCCCGGCGGTGCCGGCGTCAGGGGTGTTGTGGCCGAACAGGATCACCGAGGTCAGGCCCGCATCCAGCGCCGCACCTATCCATTGCGGCAGCGTCGTGCCAGTGAAGGGCGCCATCAGCACGCCAAGCGCGTCGGGATCCCAGGCGCCGACATCCACGGTGCCGAGATCCGCGACGTCGGCATCCCACGAGGCACGTTCCATGCCTCAGCCTTTCACAGCGCAGGCGGTCATGCCCTGGGCGAGGTTGCGCTGGACCAGCACGAAGAAGATCACGACCGGCAGGGTGATGATGGACGGTCTACTTCGAGCTGTCCTGTATGAAGGTCAGCGCGAGGATGAACTCGTTCCGCACACCTCCGCATCCCACCTCCGAAGGACGCCTGGCCAGGTGATCTGGTGGCGTGAGAGGTCGAGGTCCCACCGGTACTTCCCGAGAGCGTCGGTGAGGGCCTCGTCGAGCGCCTCCTGGCGCTCCAGGGCGTAGAGAATCGTGTGCTGGGCTGCCTTGCGGAAATCGGGAGAGATCATGCCCTGAACTCTAGGGTCCCGCGGGCCGGGAACTCCAGGGTGCGGGCGGGCCGAGAAGGGGTTCCCTCGCGCGGCCCGCCCGCCACGGCTCACTCGGCGGCTGATCCCTTGGCCGCCTCCTGCGCCGCGTAGAGCGCCTCGAGGTCGATCGGCTCCTGGTCCTTATCGAGGTCCTGGACCGGCAGGGGGCAGTCCCCGAGGTCCTGGATCACGAGCCGCTCGCCAGCCTGGTTCATCGACTGATGGGCGATGACCCCGGGCAGCGTGTAGCGGGCCGCCTGCCAGGCGTTGACCATCGGCTGCATGCCGTCGACCACGGCGCGGGCGAAGTCGTCGACCAGGAAGTGGTGGGCGCCCTCGTGTCCGTTGGGCATTCCCTGGAACTCTTTGGGCAGGCGCTCCTGGTGGTGGGCGGGAGCGGCACCCGCGACGAAGGCGTCGCGCAGGGCCGGGGAGACGTCCGCCAGGCGCGGGTCGTCCAGGCTCATGGTCGCACCGGTGGCGATCTGCCCGGTCACCTCCAGCACGCGCTTCTTGTCGTGCCAGTAGGTGACGTCGATGGTCTCCTCGAAGGAGGATTCCTCGCCGAAGAAGCGGAAGCGGGATTCGCGCTTGTGGCTGGGGTAGCCCACGCGGCGCAGCTCGTTGGTGCGGAAGGCGCCCCCGTTGTCCATGCCGAACAGGGCGAAGGCGTTGCTGACGTCGTTGCCGAACATCGAGACGTCCTTGTCGAACACGCCGTCCCCGCGGGTGTCGGGGCGGCCCAGCGCCGAGACGGACACGGCATGCCGCTCCCCCAGCACGCCGAGGATGCCGCCGATGGAGTGGGTCGGGTACAGCAGCGGCGGGTAGGACGCGGTGGACTTCCAGTTCTCGCCGCCGGAGTACTTGTAGGCGTCGTAGAAGCCGAGGTCCATGTCGTGGACGTAGTCACCCTCGGCGTAGAACACCTCGCCGAAGGCGCCGGAGCGGTGGATGCGGCGGGCCAGCACCACGGCGGCGTTGTACTGGCTGGTCTCGCCCATCATGTAGACGAGCCCCGTGCGCTGCACCTCCTCGGTGATCGCCCGGATCTCCTCCTCCTTGATCGCCATCGGCACCGCGGAGTAGACGTGCTTGCCGGCCCGCAGTGCGGCCAGGGCGTGCTCGCCGTGGGTCCAGCGCTGGGTGAAGATCGCGACCGCGTCGACGTCGGAGGCCAGCAGATCCTCGAGGGTGTCGAATCGCTTGTCGAACGCGACGCCCCGAGCTTCGAGGGCGTCGATCCGCTCGGGCACGGCGTCGACGGCGTAGAGCGCGTCGATCTCGGGATGGGCGGCGAAGAGCTCCGCGAAGTGGGAGCCGAACTGACCGATTCCGACGATGCCCAGCGTGAACGACATTGTTTCTCCTTGAAAGTAAGTGATGGGAGGAACGCTACGTCAGGGTACTGGGATGCGGCAAGCCCTCAGCAACCCAGGGCCGGGTCAGAGCCGGCGCCAGCGGCCCGAGCGCCAGACGTCGCGCCACAGCGGCACCTCCTGGCCACGAGCGGCCATCCTCCGCCGCAGGTTCCGGCGCGTGATCAGCATCCCGGCCACCCCGATCGCGAGCATCGGCAGCTGCACGGCGAAGGCGAGCCGGAAGGCCGCCAGGTCGTAGTTGCCGTCGGGCCGCAGCAGGTCCAGCACCACGCCGATGAGCAGGATCGAGATCAGACCGCCGATGAAGCCGCCCATGATCACGACCCCGGTCGCGGTGCCCAGCCGGTGCCGGGCCAGATCCGTGCGCGGGAAGTCGAAGCCGACGCTGCTGGCGGGACCGCCGATCGAGAAGCCGGCGACCAGCAGGATCAGCAGCCAGATCGGCGCCGGGCCGGGCCACAACACGAGTGCGAGCAGCGGCACCACGATGCTGACCACGATCAGCAGCACCAGGGTCGAGCGGCGCAGCGGGTGGCGCTGGGTGAGCGAGCCGATCACGGGCCCGGCGATGATCGCCACCACCACCAGCACCGTCATCACCGCCGAGGCGGCAGGCCGGCTGAGCCCCTCCCCCGCGGTGAGATACGGGTATCCCCACATCATGGAGAACGCGATACCGGTGAAGCCGGCGGTGAAATGCGTGAAGAAGCCCAGCTGGGTGGAGGGGTGGCGGATGATCCGCACCAGCACCTGCGGGATCCGGCGCAGATCCTGCTTCACCCGGGGGCGCGGGATCCTGGCCGGGCTCGCCCGCACCACCAGCAGGACCAGCAGGGCGGCCACCGCGCTGAGGGAGGCGGCCGACGTGAAGGCGGTGCCCCAGCCGGCGAGACTCAGCAGCGCCACGAAGGGCACGGCCGAGGCGATCTGTCCCACCTGGCCGAGGATTCCGGTGAGCTGGGTGAGCAGCGGCACCCGTCCCGGAGGGAACCAGGCCGGGACCAGGCGGATCGCGCTCGAGAAGGTCAGCGCATCACCGGCGCCGAGGATGATCCGGGCGATCATCGCGGTGCCCACGGTCTCGGTCTGCGCCATCAGCAGCTGCCCGATGCCCATCAGCAGCGCCCCGGAGACCAGGGTGACGCGAGAGCCGTAGCGATCCAGCAGCATGCCGGCAGGGACCTGCGCGAGGGCGTAGACGCCGAGCTGGAGCACCACGAAGCTGGAGACGATGGTCGCCGAGGCGCCGAAGCGGTCCGCCGCCTCGAGCCCCGCGACCCCCATCGTGGTGCGCTGCAGCACCGCGATCGAGTAGGCCGTCACGGCCGCGATCCACACCAGGTACGCGCGGGGCCCTCCGAGTGCGGGGGCGGGCGCGGGGGGCGTGCTCATGGATGGTCCTTCGGCAAAGTCGGGCAGTCGTCGGGCAGTCGGACCGGATGCCTCGGGCGCCCTTCCCGCAGCGGCTGGGTCCCGACCACCTCCGAGGCTATCGGTGCGAGGCACCTCGGCGGTAGTGATGTCCGCCCAGGGCAGCCGAAGTGGACGGGTGGACAGCCGTCCCCACGGGGCCGACACAAGTGCTACACGAACGCTACAATGGTCGCATGAAGACGATCAGTCAGCGCGAGCTGAGGAACGACTCGGCCGCCGTCCTGCGCCAGGTGACCCAGGGAGAGTCGTTCCGGGTGACCACGCGCGGAACCCCGGTCGCTGTGGTCTCCCCCATTTCCGAGCAGCCACTCGACGGGCTGGTCCTGCGCGAGGGTTCCGGCGACTTCTCCTTCCCTCCCGGAGCGCAGATCCAGGAGTCCGCCGGTGACGCGCTCCGCGAGCTGCGTGGCGATCGATGATCCATCTGGACACCTCCGCACTCGCCAAGCTCCTCGTGGAGGAGCCCGAGTCTGATCCCCTCCGCGCCCATCTGGTTACCCAAGGGCAGGCGGGCACACAGTTCGCGATCTCCACGATCGCCACGGTCGAGCTGCGGCGGCTGGCGATCCGTCTCGGCCTCGAGGCGTCCCGGGTAGAGCCTGTGCTGCGGCCGTTCCACACCCTTCGACTCACCGAGGGCATCCTCGCGCTCGCGGGCCGGTTGAGCTTTCCCCATCTGGGGACGTTGGATGCGATTCATGTCGCGACCGCACTGACCGCGGAGGCGGGCACTCTGCTGACCTATGACACTCGCCAGGCGGAGGCCGCCGCCATCGAGGGGCTCACGATCCTGTCCCCGGCGTGAGGCCCTGACATGGCGGCCCTCACTGCGCCCAGCCACTCCTGGCTACCACGGTGGACTTGGCACCGTGACGCCCTGGCTCTGGGCTATTGTCCGTGCCATGCGCATCGCGAAGATCAGCTGGTGGGCCGTCTGAGGGCGGTCCCCTGTCGCATGTGCTGACACAGAAGCCGCCCACTGCCGGGCGGCTTCTTTCTGCAATGGAGCAGCCCGCGACGGGCCCGTACATCGGAGAACCCTCATGACCAGCACCGTCTCGTCCGCCGCATCGTCGGACACTCCTTCCTCGGATATCCCCGTCCCGGCAGCATCGGCGCCCGCCGCCTCCAGCTCAGCCGCCTCAGCCGCTCCGGCGGCGCATGAGCCTCACACCCTCGCCGAGGCCACGACCCTCACCCACTCCCCCGAGTTCGCCGGGAACACCGGAGGCCGCTTCGGGGAGTTCGGCGGTGCGGTCCTGCCACCGCCGCTGGTGGGTCCGATGGCGGAGGTTGCCGCGGCCTATGAGGAAGCACGCCACGATCCGGAGTTCTACACCGAGTACTCGCGCCTGCTGCGGGACGTCGTGGGCCGACCCTCCCCGATCTCGAGCGCGGATCGCCTCTCCGGTGCCCTCGGCGGCGCTCGCATCCACCTCAAGCGCGAGGACCTGAACCACACCGGCGCGCACAAGATCAACCACACCATCGGCGAGGCGCTGCTCGCGAAGCGGATGGGCAAGCGCACCCTGATCGCCGAGACCGGCGCCGGCCAGCACGGCGTGGCGCTCGCGACGGCCGCAGCCCTGGTGGGGCTCGAATGCGAGATCCACATGGGTGCGGTGGACGTCGCCAAGCAGCACCCGAACGTGGTGCGGATGCGTCTGCTGGGCGCGAAGGTGGTCTCCGTCGAGGTCGGTCAGCAGACCCTCAAGGAGGCCGTGGACTCGGCATTCGCCGTCTACGCGGCAGACCCTGCCCGATACCTCTTCGCGATCGGCTCGGTCGTGGGGCCTGCCCCCTTCCCCGATATGGTGCGCGACTTCCAGTCCGTGGTGGGGCGCGAGGCGCGGGCCCAGCTCCTCGCCGCTCACGGGCGGCTGCCGGATGCGGTGATCGCCTCGGTGGGCGGCGGCTCGAACGCGATGGGCGCCTTCACCGGCTTCCTCGAGGACCGCGAGGTGCGCCTGATCGGTGTCGAGCCCGGCGGCCAGGGCGACGAGCCCGGCCAGCACGCGGCGACCATGACCTTCGGCACCCCCGGGATGCTGCACGGCATGGACACCCTGGTGCTGCAGAACTCCGACGGGGAAGCCGCAGAGGTCCAGTCGATCGCCTCCGGGCTGGACTACCCCGGGGTGGGCCCGCAGCATGTACACCTCAACAGGCTGGGCCGGGTCGAGTACGTCAAGGAGGGCGACGAGGCGGTGCTGGAGGCCTTCCAGCAGCTCAGCCGCACCGAGGGCATCATCCCGGCGCTCGAGTCCGCGCACGCTCTGGCCCACGCGATCCGCATCGCCCCGTCGCTGCCCGCCGACTCACACCTGTTGGTGAACCTCTCCGGCCGGGGCGACAAGGACATCGACTACGTCGCCGAGCGGATCGGGATGCGCGGAGAGGCCGACGAGGTCGTGCGCTGAGCGCTTCACCGCCTGGTGCGGGGAGTGCCGGGCGCGGGGTGCGATGCCGCATCTCGCGCCGGCGTCGAGCCTGCACAGGTGCTGGTGCTGGGCAGGCTGGACGGCCTGCTCAGCGCTCGCGCCAGGCCCCGCCGACCTCGATGATCAGATCGTTCGCCTCCTGCTCGGCGATCGTGGCACGCACCCCGTCAGTGCCGTAGGCCCGCAGCACGAGACCTCGCGCATCGGCGAACTCGGCGAAGGCCGCGGAGTCCTCGCCGAGCGGGAAGTACACGAAGTTGCCCTGGCTGACGGGCAGCTCCCAGCCCTGGCCGGCGAGCGCGTGCAGCACCCGCGAGCGCTCGGAGCGGATCCACTCCGCGCGGCGCTCGAGCTCCTCCTGCACCGCGGGGTCCAGACTTGCCAGCGCCGCGGCCTGTGCGGGGACGCTCGCGCCGAAGGGCACCGTGACCTGGCCCAGCGCCCGGGCGAGTCGTGGGTGAGCGACGGCGTAGCCGATCCGTAGGCCGGCCAGCCCCTGCAGCTTGGAGAAGGTGCGCAGCAGCACCACGTTGCCGTGGCGGCGGAAGATCCCCGCGGTGCCGAGCACGGTGGCGGGGTCGTGGAACTCTCGGTAGGCCTCGTCGATCGCGACCACCACGTGGTCGGGGACCTGTGCCAGGAACTCCTCGACCTGCTCGGTCGAGAGCGACGGACCGGTGGGGTTGTTCGGGGTGCACAGCAGCACCAGGCGGGTGCGGTCGGTGATCGCCGCGGCCATCGCCGCGAGATCGTGCTCACCGCTCGCGGTCAGCGGCACCGGGACGGGGACCCCGCCGTGGGAGCCGACGAGGATCGGGTAGGCCTCGAAGGAGCGCCAGGCGAAGACCACCTCGTCCCCCTCCCCCATCACGGCACGCACCAGGTCGCCGGAGACGGCGACCGATCCGGTGGACAGGGCGATCTGGGAGGGGTCCACGCCGTGCTTCACGCCGAGCGTCTCGCGCAGCGCCAGGGCGGCCGCATCCGGATACCGGTGCGCCCCGTCGAGGGAGGCGATCACGGCGTCGCGGACAGCGTCGACGGGTGCGAACGGGGACTCGTTCGAGGAGACCTTGTACCGCACGATGCCGTCGTCGGCCGCAGGCTTGCCGGGGACGTAGGCGGGCAGGTTCTCGAGGGTGGAGCGCAGGCGGACGTTCTCCAGTGGCTGGTCGGACATGCCGCCAGGGTATGCCGCACGTGCGCCGTCGGGGCGGGTTGTCCGGGGCACAGCAAGGATGGGGATAGCCCCACTGGCGCCCTCAGGATGAGTGCAGATAATGGAGCCATGAGATTCCTCGGCCACATCATCGTCACCGGTCTCGCGCTGTGGGTCACCGCGCTGATCCTGCCCGGCATGCATCTGGGCGACGACAGCGCGAGCGTGCTCACGCAGGTCCTCACCATCGGGGCGATCGCGCTGATCCTCGCAGTGATCAACGTGATCGTGAAGCCGATCCTGGAGTTCCTCACCTTCCCCATCACCTGTCTCACGCTCGGCCTGTTCCAGCTGGTCATCAACACGCTCATGCTGCTGCTGG
Source organism: Brachybacterium sp. AOP42-C2-15 (assembly GCF_052377065.1). Lineage (NCBI taxonomy): Bacteria > Bacillati > Actinomycetota > Actinomycetes > Micrococcales > Dermabacteraceae > Brachybacterium > Brachybacterium sp. AOP42-C2-15. The sequence goes on along the minus strand of NZ_JBQSWK010000008.1, from coordinate 41,464 downwards.
CGAGCTGGGTCTCGGCCCTGGCCGGACTGACCCTGCAGTTCGACAGCTTCTGGTGGGCGCTCGGGGCCGGCGTGATCATCGGCATCCTCTCGGCGATCGTCGAAGGGGTCACCGGGCTCGGTGACGAGCGGGGACGTCGCAGCTACTCGAGCGGCGAGTGAGCATCCCGCCCGCATACCCATGACGCGAAGCACCTGAGCCGTCCGTCCGGCGGCGCGCTCGTCGGCCGGGCGATCGAATCTGGGAGAATGCTCCCCATGGCTCACTCCTTCGCGGACATCACCCCGCAGATCGCCCTGACCCCGCTCGACGGCCGCTACCGCGCGCAGGTCGCGCCGCTGGTGGACCACCTCTCCGAGGCGGCGCTGAACCGCTCCCGCCTGGTGGTCGAGACCGAGTGGATGATCCACCTGCTCGATCAGCAGGTCATCCCCGGCCTGCGCACCCTCACCGAGGACGAGCGAGCCCTGCTGCGCGCCATCCCCGAGGACTTCGGCGCAGACGGCATCGCCGAGCACGCCGAGATCGAGCGCGAGACCGTCCACGACGTCAAGGCGATCGAGTACTACATCAAGCGCCGCCTGGCCGGCACCTCCCTCGAGCCGCTCGCCGAGGTGGTGCACATCTACTGCACCAGCGAGGACGTCAACAACCTCTCCTACGCCCTGATGGTCAAGGGCGCGGTCGAGCAGGTGTGGCTGCCCGCGCTGCGTGACGTGATCGGGGACCTCACCGCCCTCTCTAAGGCTGCAGCCGAGGTGCCGATGCTCTCGCGCACCCACGGCCAGCCCGCGACCCCCAGCACGCTCGGCAAGGAGATCGCGGTCTTCGCGTTCCGCCTGGGTCGCCAGGAGCGCCGGATCGCCGCTGATGAGATCCTCGGCAAGATCAACGGCGCGACCGGCACCTACGCCGCGCATGCCGTCTCCGTGCCGTCAGCGGACTGGGAGCAGGTCTCCCGCACCTTCGTGGAGCACCTGGGGCTGACCTGGAACCCGCTGACCACGCAGATCGAGTCCCACGACTGGCAGGCCGAGATCTACTCGGACATCGCCCGCGCCGGCCGGATCCTGCACAACCTCGCGACCGACGTGTGGACCTACATCTCGCTGGGCTACTTCCGTCAGCGCCTCTCCGCGCAGGGCGGCACCGGCTCCTCGACCATGCCCCACAAGGTGAACCCGATCCGCTTCGAGAACGCCGAGGCGAACCTCGAGATCTCCGGGGCACTGCTGGACTCCCTGGCCTCGACTCTGGTCACCACCCGCCTGCAGCGGGACCTCACCGACTCCACCACCCAGCGCAACATCGGCCCGGCGCTCGGGCATTCGCTGCTGGCGATCGCGAACCTCCGCAAGGGCCTCGCGGGCCTGGACGTGGACGCCGACGCCATGGCCGCCGATCTCGACGGGAACTGGGAGGTGCTCGGCGAGGCGGTGCAGTCCGTGATGCGCACCCTCGGCGTGCAGGGCGTGCCCGGGCTGGACAACCCCTATGAGCGGCTCAAGGACCTCACCCGCGGCCACCGCGTGGACGGGGAGGGCATGCGCGAGTTCGTCGGGTCCCTCGGGCTGCCCGCGGAGGAGCAGGAGCGGCTGCTGGCGCTGACCCCGCACAGCTACGTCGGCTATGCCGGGCAGCTCGTCGACCACCTGGACGACAAGCAGGCCTGAGTCGGACGGGCGGGCACGACTGTGCCCGCCCCCGGCCAGCGGGGCACCCCGGTCAGCAGGGCACTCCATCGTCGGAGCACCCCGGTCAGCAGGGCGCTCCGTCAGCGGGGCACCCAGGTCAGCAGGGCGCTCCGTCGTCGGGACCCCCGGTCAGCGGGGTCTGACCGACAGGGTGTCGATGCTGGCATCCGCCGGCAGGCGCAGTGCAAGCGCCACAGTCGCGGCGACCGTGGCCGGGTCCATGTAGTCCTCGGCACGGAACTCGCCGCCCTCGAAGACGCGCAGCTCGCGCTGCATATCGGTGGCGACCCGTCCGGGATGGACCGAGCTGACCCGCACTCCGTGCTCGCGCTCCTCGGCGCGCAGCGAATCCGTCAGCGCACGCAACGCGAACTTCGAGGCGCTGTACGCGCCACCGCCCGGCCCGGCGGTGAAGCCCGAGCCGGAGTTGATCGTCACCACGGTGCCGCGAGCGCGGCGCAGAGCCGGCAGCAGCAGCCGGGTCAGCTCGGCCACGGCCACCACGTTGATCGCGAAGGAGCGGCTCCAGTCCGCAGCGGCGAGATCTGCGACGGTGCCGCTGACCAGGATCCCGGCCGAGTGCACGACACCGGCGAGCCCGTGCGGAAGCTCCAGCGCCCCCACGGCGCGCTCGAGGGCGGCGGAGTCGGTGAGCTCGGCGACGAAGGGCTGCGCCGAGGGGAACTGCGCGGCGAGCTCCTCGAGGGCAGCCGCATCACGGCCGCCGAGGAGCAGGTGGTGATCGGTGGCGAGCTCCTCGGCGACGGCGCGGCCGATGCCGCGGCTGGCTCCGGTGATCAGAACAGCAGGTGAGGTCATGCCCCGAGTCTGGCACGGGTCCGCTGCGTGCGACCGTCGCTGCCCCGCCCGTCTGCCTTCCCTGCCCGCCAGGTGAGAGCATGTGCGGGTGGAGCTCATGACCCCCAGCCGGCGCTGGCTGCGCGCCGAGGTGCTGATCGTCCTCGCCCTCTCCCTGGGCCGCAGCGCGGTGTACTCGCTGCTCGCCCTCGCCCAGGCCCTTGCAGCGGGGCCGCTTTCCAGCCAGTCCACCGCGCTGAACTCCTCGCTGCGGGAGGATGCGTGGCTGGACCTGCTCTACCAGCTGCTGTCGATCAGTTTCGCGCTGGTGCCGGTCGCGCTGGTGGTGCTGTTGCTCGCGCTGACCGCAGGCTCGCTCCAGCAGGCGCTGCGGGATCTGGGAATGGATCTGGGCCGGCCGCTGCGGGATCTGCTGCACGGCGTGCTGATCACCGCCGGGATCGGTCTGCCGGGCCTCGCGATCTACTACCTGGGTCGGTTGCTGGGCGCGACGGTCGAGGTGATCCCCGCGGCGCTGGACACCCACTGGTGGACCCTGCCGGTGCTGGTCCTCCATGCGGTGAAGAACGCGGTGCTGGAGGAAGTGATCGTGGTGGGCTACCTGTTCCAGCGGCTCGAGAAGCTCGGCTGGTCACCGCGGCGGATCATCGTCGTCTCCGCCCTGCTGCGCGGGGCTTATCACACCTATCAGGGGGTGGGCCCGGGGCTCGCGAATCTGGTCATGGGGCTGGTGTTCGGCGAGTGGTACCGGCGTACCCGGCGGACGTTGCCGCTGGTCATCGCGCACACCCTGCTGGATGTGTTCGCCTTCGTGGGCTACGCCCTGCTGCAGGACTTCATCTCCACCTGAGGCCGGGCCGAGGTGCTGCGCGCCGGCTGCTGATCTCAGCGGCAAGGGATCTTCGAGTCGAGGCGCCCGGAAGCGCGGAGCCTCAGAGGACGTACGCCTCGCCTTCGCCGTCGGCGACGATCGGCAGGCCGGACTCGAACCACAGGTCCATCCCGCCGGCGACGTTGACCGCCTCGAAGCCGTTGGCGTTGAGCCACTGGGCGACCTGGAAGCTGCGGCCGCCGCTGCGGCACACGATGTACAGCGGGTCATCGGTCTCGGGCAGCTGGTCGAGGTTCTCCATCAGCGTGCTGGCCGGGAGGTGCTGGGCGGTCGCGGCATGGCCGGCGTCCCATTCGTTCTGCTCGCGCACATCGATGAGATGCACGCCCTCGGGGACCGCGTTCGGAGCAACGTTCTCGAAGTTCATGGATCCAGCCTAATGGCCGCCGGGAGTTCGATGCGGGCCGACGGGCGACCAGCCCGGGAAGGGGCCGGTCGTCCGTCGGTAGCAGTGGCCCCGCTCCGGGCGGTCCTGGGCTCCGTTCAGGCGGAACCGGACTCCGCTCAGGCGGTACTGGAATCCGCTCAGGCGGGACGGAACCACGCTCAGGCGGCGCGCGTCGCGAACCGCTTCACCAGGGGCGAACCGACCAGCACCGCAGCGATCACCAGGGCGTAGGCACCGAGCACGCTGGCCAGATACTGCACGGCCATCGTCGGGTCGCTCGGGGCGCCGCCGAGGAAGGTGGTCAGCACCAGCAGCGCGGTGCCGGTCGCGATGATGGAGCTCAGCGCCACGGGCACCGCGATCTCGGCGAGGCGGGCGCGGTGCAGCTGACCCACCTCGGCGCCGGCGATGTGCTGGGCGCGCAGGCGTGGGGCCTGGTCGATCACCCGGGCGGTCTGGGAGACCCCGGTGCTGACCGCGGCGAGCACCGCGGCGATCCCCAAGGTGAGCAGGCCACCGGTCGTCATGGCGGTGAACATCATCGCCTCCTCGGGATTGGTCGCTTCGCCGAGGGTGGCGATCATGGTGAGGAAGCCCGCGATGACCAGTGCGAAGGTGATCCCGGAGACGGCTCTCCAGCCAGCCCGCGGATCACCGGCGAGGCGCCGCGCCCCGACCATCAGCGAGGGAGTGGGCGCGGTCTTCGCGAGCAGCAGCGCGGTGACCCACACGATGAAGGGGCCCACGACATTGATCCCCGCGACGATCGCGGCGATGAACAGGATCATGATCGCGATCAAGACCCCCGTGCCCGCTTCGCCCAGCAGCATCCCGCCGACGTTCATGAATGCCACGAACCCCACGATCAGCACTGCCCAGAGCACCACGCGCAGCACCGACAGGCGCACCACCCGCGAGTCACGTGCCACGCCCAGCGGGCTGAGCACGACTCCGGCGAGGGAAACGGCCGCAGAGCCGGCGGCGATCAGCACGAGCGCGACCACGAGCACGGGATAGGCCCACACCGGCAGCAGCAGATCGGGGACGGTGAACGGGGCGATCCCGAAGTCGAGACGGGTCAGGGCCGGAGTCACCGCCACATGGGCGCCGAGGCCGAGCACCGCGCCGAGCAGTGACTGAGCGGCGACGTCGAGCACCGCGACCGAACCGACCTGGCCGCTGGTCCCGCCGACCAGACGCATGGCGGCGAGGTCCTGCTCCCGGCGCGCGAGGGACAGCCGTGCGGCGGAGCCGCCGAGGCCGACGGCGCTGGGCACCAGCAGCACTGAGGCGATCAGCGCACAGATTGCGAGGAACGGCATGACCGAGGCCTCTCCGGTCATCGGCACATCGCCCGGAGGGACCCGGCCGACGAATGCTGCGGCGCCGCCGATCACCGTCGCGGTGATCGCGGTGGCGGCGGCGAAGGCGATCACGGGCAGGATGTCGGCGAGGGCGCCGCGTCGGCGCAGCAGCAGCGGGGCGGAGGCCAGCAGGGCGTTCATCGGGTATCTCCGGTGGTCATGGCAGTCGCTCCGGTGGTCGTCGCTCCGGCCGTCGCGGCCGTCGCCTCGGGGCGCACGTACTCCTGCGCGATGCGGCCGTCCTGCATGGTGACGGTGCGGCGGCAGGCGGCGGCAACCTTCGCATCGTGCGTGACCATCACCAGCGCCGCACCGGTCTCCCGGCAGGAGTCCACCAGGATCTGCAGCACGGTCTGGCCGGTGGCCTGGTCCAGCGCGCCGGTGGGCTCGTCTGCGAAGACCACCGAGGGGCGCCCGGCGAGCGCCCTGGCGATGGCCACCCGCTGGGCCTGCCCGCCCGAGAGCTGGGTGGGGCGGCGGTCGTGCATGCCGGACAGGCCCAGTCGGTCCAGCCAAGACGCCGCCTCGGCACTCGCGGCGCGTCGGGAGGTGCCGCCGAGCATGCGCGGCAGGATCACATTCTCGAGCGCGGTCAGCTCAGGCAGCAGCTGGCCGTCCTGGAAGACGAAGCCGAAGTCGCTGCGGCGCAGCCGGGTGCGGCGGCGGTCCCCCAGTGATGCGAGGTCGGTGCCTTCGTGCAGGACGGTGCCGGAGGTCGGGGTGAGGATGCCGGCGAGGATGTGCAGCAGGGTGGTCTTGCCGCAGCCGGAGGGGCCCATCACCGCGAGCGAATCGGCGCGGGCGATGTCGAGGTCCACGCCGTCCAGCGCCCGGGTGGTGGTGCCGGCGGTGCCGTAGCTCTGGAGCAGCCCGCGGGCGGAGAGCACCGGTGAGGGGTGCATCATCCCGGGCTGCGCGACCTGGTGCGTGCCGCGCGGCGAAGGTGGGGCCGGTACGGGCTGCGACGCCGGGAGCGGGGCGGGCGTCGGTGTGGAAAGGGCCGTGTGTGCGAGCGGGCTGGTGTTCATGCCCCAAGATTCCCGCGCGCACCGCTCTCGCCGCATCCGCCCCGGGGGCCGTTCCACCCGTCACGGGTCAGACCCTGGTCTGACCCGCCCGGGATACCGGGATCCGGTGCGGGGCTGACCGGCGCGAGATACCGGGATCCGGGGGCCGGACTGACCGGCGCGGGGACGCGTTGCGGGCCACGCCCGCCCCACCACGCGGCACACCGAACACGCGCGCCGAACGTGCACGTAAAGCGCGCACGAGTTGCGCGCGTACACCGCGCGCATGCGTAGCGCGGCACGCCGAACGAGAACACCGATACCTACCGTAAACGGGAGATATCGGTGTTCTCGAGCGGGGGCCGCCGGCGTGTTCCGGCGGGGCGCGGCGTGTCACGGCTGCTGCCGGCGTGTTCGGCGGGGCGCGGCGCGCTTCGGCGGGCCCGGCGCGCTTCGGCGGGCCCGGCGCGCTTCGGCGGGCCCGGCGCGCTTCGGCGGGCTCGGCGTGCTTCGGCGGGCGCCGGGGTGTCTCGACCGGGCCGGATCAGCCGAAGCGGCCGGAGATGTAGTCCTCGGTCTGCTTGTTCGACGGGTTGGTGAAGATCGTGTCGGTGTCGTCGATCTCGATGAGGTGCCCGGGCTTGCCGGTGCCGGCGATGTTGAAGAAGCCGGTGCGGTCCGAGACGCGGGAGGCCTGCTGCATGTTGTGGGTCACGATCACGATCGTGTACTCCTGCTTCAGCTCGTGGATCAGGTCCTCGATCGCGAGGGTCGAGATCGGATCCAGCGCCGAACACGGCTCATCCATCAGCACCACCTCGGGCTGCACCGCGATGGTGCGGGCGATGCACAGGCGCTGCTGCTGGCCGCCGGAGAGGCCCATGCCGGGCTTGTCCAGGCGGTCCTTGACCTCGTTCCAGAGGTTCGCGCCCTTGAGCGCCCGCTCGGCGAGCTCATCTGCCGCGGTGCGGGAGATCCGGCGGTTGTTGAGCTTCACCCCGGCCAGCACGTTGTCGCGGATCGACATGGTCGGGAAGGGGTTCGCCTTCTGGAACACCATGCCCACGCGGCGGCGCACGTTGACCGGGTCGACCTTGGAGTCGTAGATGTCCTCGCCGTTGATCTCGACCCTGCCCTCTGCATAGGCGCCCGGGATCACCTCGTGCATCCGGTTCAGGGTGCGCAGGAAGGTCGACTTGCCGCAGCCGGAGGGGCCGATCAGGGCTGTCACCGAACGGGGCCGGATCTGGACGTTGACATCCTCCACAGCGAGGAAGTCGCTGTAGTAGATGTTGAGGTCCTCGACGTTGATGGGCTGGGGGGCTGCCATCAGATGTCCTTTCGCGTAGGGCGACAGCTCAGCGACTGAGCTTCGGGGAGAAGTAGTGGCTGACCATTCTGGCGGCGATGTTGAGCACCATCACGATGATGATCAGGGTGAAGGCGGCGGCCCAGGCACGATCGATGTTCGTCGTGATCGAGCAGGCGTACACCTCCTGGTTGACCGGGTTGGTCACCGTATCGCTCATGCAGTTCGCGTTGCCGTTGCGGTACTGCTGGTTGATGAAGGTGGGCAGTGTCGCCATGCGGCCGTCGAACATGTTCCAGTTCACCGAGGTCACCATGCCCACCGTCAGCAGCAGCGGGGCGGTCTCGCCGATCACGCGGGCGATGGCGAGGGTGATACCGGTGGTCAGGCCCGCGATGGCGGTGCGCAGCACGACCTTGACGATGGTGAGCCACTTCGGCACGCCGAGGGCGTAGGCGGCCTCGCGCAGATCCATCGGGACCAGGCGCAGCATCTCCTCGCTGTTGCGCACCACGGTGGGGATCATCAGCAGGGACAGCGCGACCGCGCCCATGATGCCCATGCGCACGCTCTGGTCCGGCATGAAGGCGATGAACAGCGCCAGGCCGAACAGGCCCGCGACGATCGACGGGATCCCGGTCATGACATCGACCAGGAAGGTGACGCCCGTGCCGAGGGTCTTCTTCCAGCCCTGATCCGCGTATTCCACCAGGAAGATCGCGGTGAACAGGCCCACGGGGATGGAGATGATCGAGGCCCACAGGGTGATCAGCAGGGTGCCGACGGTGGCGTGGAACACGCCGCCCGCGTCGGCGCCGCCGATGATCCCGGACATGTCGGTGGTCCAGAAGGCGAGGATGCTGGGCTTGGCCGCGAGAACGCGGGTCAGGCCCCTGCCGACGACCGCCCAGAGCAGCGAGAGCAGCGGGAACATCGAGACGGCGAAGGCCCCGATGACCAGGAGGGTCACCAGGCGGTCCATGGCCCAGCGCGGACCTTCGCGCACCAGCGAGTAGGTCCAGCCGAACAGCAGGTGAAGCACGAAGCCGAGCAGGATCGCGCTGGCGACGGAGAGGGCACCGGCGATGGACAGCACGGCGACCGCGACCAGCAGCCCGGCGAGACCGGTGAAGACCAGGTGGTACCAGGGCAGTCGGCGTTCGTCGTTCGACCGGACCGAGATGGGTGCCTGCACGGATGTGGAGGAGCTCATGGTGACCTCTCAGCTCTTGGGGCCGCTGCGGGCGACGATCCACCGGGCGAGTGCGTTGATGATGAACGTCAGCACGAACAGCACCAGGCCGGTGAAGATGAGCAGGGACATGTCCACGCCGGACGCCTCCGCCTGCTTGGACGCGATGTTCGCAGCGATCGAGTTGTGGCGTCCCACCTCGAGGATGTGGAAGGAGAAGGTCGCGCCCGGGGCGAGGATCATGAGCACGGCCATGGTCTCGCCGAGAGCGCGGCCGAGCCCGAGCATCGAGGCGGCGACGACACCGCCGCGCCCGAAGGGGAGCACGACGGTCCGGATGGTCTCCCAGCGGGTCGCGCCGAGAGCGAGCGCGGCTTCCTCCTGCAGGCGCGGGGTCTGCAGGAACACCTCGCGGGAGACCGCGGTGATGATCGGCAGGACCATCACGGCGAGCACCACCGAGGCGGAGGCGAGGTTGCGCATCGGCGCGGTGGGATCGCCGCCGAACAGCGGGATCCAGCCGAAGTAGGTGTTGAGGAAGACGTACAGCGGCTCCATCTTGGGAACCAGCCAGATGCCGCCCCAGAGGCCATAGACGACCGACGGCACCGCGGCCAGCAGGTCGATCATGTAGCCCAGGCCCGAGGCCATACGGCGCGGTGCGAAGTGCGAGATGAACAGGGCGATGCCGATGGAGATCGGGATCGCGATGGCCAGAGCGATCGCGGAGGCGAGCACGGTGCCGAAGATCAACGGCAGCGCGGTCTCGATGAGAGAGAACTCCGCGGTGCCCGAGAACTCCTGGCTCGCGATGACAGCCGGCATCGACTCGGTGGTGAGGAAGACGGCCACTGCGGCGAGGGTGAGGAAGATGAGGATGCCCGAGCCGATGCTCAGGTAGGAGAAGATCGAGTCGCCGATGCGCCGGCCGCTGGTCCTCATGGACGAGGGCGGTGCGGTCAGTGATTCCGATTCGACATCAGTGGTGCTCATAGGGGCCTTCCTCAGAGCTCACGGGCAGTGGAGTGGTGCAGAGTGCCGAGTCACGGGTGTGCAAGGGCAGGTCAGCCGACGGTGATGCCGTCGATCGATGCCTGAGCCTCAGTGCGCAGCTCCTCGGAGATCGGTGCGGAGCCGGCGTTCTGCTCGCCGACAGCCTGGCCGTCCTCGGAGATGATGTAGGACGCGTAGGCCTTGACGGCCTCGCCCTCGGCGGAGTCGGCGTAGGAGCCGCACAGCGCGAGGTAGGAGATCAGGACGATCGGGTAGACGCCGGACTCGGTGGTGGTGCGGTCCAGTGCCACGACGATGTCGTTCTCAGCGCGACCCTCCTCGCGCGGCGAGACATCCACAGACTTCGCCGCGGCGGCGGAGCTGAACGGGACGAACTCCTCGCCGACCTGGATGGCGGCGGTGCCGAGGTTGCCGGCCTGCGAGGCGTCGGCGTAGCCGATGGTGCCGTTGCCGCCCTCGACCGCGGAGATCAGACCGGAGGTGCCGTCACCGGACTGGCCGCCGTCGATCGGCCAGGTCTCGATCGGGCCGTGGCTCCACGCCTCGGGAGCGTTCTCCGAGAGGTACTCGGTGAAGTTCTCGGTGGTGCCCGAGTCGTCCGAGCGGTGGACCGGGACGATCGGCAGATCGGGCAGGGTGGCGTCGGGGTTGAGCTCGGCGATCGCCGGGTCGTTCCAGGTGGTGATGGTCTCGGCGAAGATCCCGCCGATCACCTCGGGCGAGAGGTTCAGATCCTCGACGCCGTCGAGCTTGAAGACGACCGCGATCGGGGAGATGTAGACGGGGAGGTTGAACGCCTGCTCACCGTTGCAGGTCTCGGCGGAGGTTGCGAGCTCCTCCTCGTCGAGGGCGGCATCGGTGCCCGCGAACTTCACCTGGCCGGAGAGGAACTGCTCTCGGCCGGTGCCGGAGCCGGTGGGGTCGTAGGTGACCTGGATGTCGCCACCCTCGGCCCCCACAAGGCCCATGAAGGACTCGGTCCACGCGTTCTGGGCGTTCTGCATGGAGGACGCGCCGGAGCCAGCCAGGTTGCCGGTCAGCTCGGCGTAGCCGCCTGCCGAGGCGCCACCGTTGTCCGAGCCGGCGTTGCCGCCGTTCTCTGCTTCGGCACCCCCACCACAAGCGGTCAGCGCGAGGCCGCCGATGAGTCCGAGTGCGGCGAGCGAGACGAGCTTGTTCTTGCGAACCTTCACTGCGAGTCCTTTCGGGGCCGGGGGCCCGCGGATGCTGTCCTACTGGAAGTTCTGACAGCGGGGACGCTAAGGAGGGCAGATGACAGGCCGCCCGCTCTCGCATGAACAGCAGGTGAACTCCCCACCGGGCAGCATGAACTTGCAGGTCAGAACCAGGATACGAACAGGTCACAGTGCTGCTCGTCACGGAGCGCGGGAGTGGCCTGCTCCACCGGGAGCAGACCGTGCGGGCCTGACCTGGATGAGCCAGGCGGAGGTGCCCGGACGAGTCAGGCGGAGGTCGCCCCGGCGATGATCGCGACGATGACGAAGGCGAAGTAGAGCACGAAGAAGAGGAACGGGATCAAGCCGATCAGGGACGTCACCAGCCCGGCGATCGCGAGGCCGCGGCCGCCCTTGGGGTTGATCGCCGTCGGTCCCGTCTCCTTCATGCCCTTCATGGCGAAGATGATGCCGACGGGCGCGGTCAGCCCGGCGCACATGGTCAGCGCCAGCAGGCCCAGAACGAAACCCGTGATGCCCGCTCCGGAGCTCGGGAGCGGAGGCGGGAACTGCCCATAGCCGGGAGGTCCCGACGGATGGGTCCCGTACTGCTGCGACCCGTACTGCGGGGATGAGTCGTAGGAGGCGACGGCGTATCCGCCGGACTGTGCCGGCGCGGAGGAGCTGAAGACCGGGCCGAACCCGTCGGCCTCCAACGGGTCTGTCGCATACGGGTCCTGCGCAAACTGGTTCTGCGCATACGGGTCGCTCGCATGGGCGTCGACTGAGTAAGGGTCAGTCGCATAAGGGTCAGGCGCATAGGGGTCGCTGCCGTACAACGGCTCTCCCCCGCGTCCCTCACCGCTGGAGCGGCTCCCGGGTCCCCCGTTGTAGTCCGGCAGACCGCCTCCGTACCCTGCGCTCATCTCTGTCCGTGCCCTTCCCCTGGCCCCTGGTCCCTGGCTGTCGTCTTGTCGTTCGTCGTGCCTGTCCTGGCCATCGAGTCCGGCGTGACCGTCCCGGCCGGCGTACCCGTCATGCGCGTCATGCGCGTCATGCGCGTCGTGCTCGTCGTGCCCGGCGTGCCCGGTGTGCTCGCCGTGCGCATCAGGCTCGTCACCCGATGTTCGGCAGGTGACGCTCGATCGCGACCACCGTGCCGCCGGCAGTGGTGTGGAGCAGCAGCGCCTCCCCGGCGGCGAGGAACGGATCCTCCCGCGGCAGCTCGAGCGCCGCCCCTTGCTGGGCGACTGCCCGCACCGACTCGATCACGGTGGGCAGCACCGGGCGGTGCGTGCACACCACGGTGGGACGGGCCTCGCGCAGCACCCGATCGATCACCGCGGCGGTGCGCGAGGGATGCGCGGCATGCGCCGCCTCGGTGAGCTCATCCTTGGTTCGGACCTTCAGCCCCTCGACCTTCGCCAGCGGCTCGACGGTGGTCAGGCAGCGCTGCCAGGGGCTGCTCACCACACTGGCCGGGTCGAAGGCATCCAGCAGGGCCGGCAGCGCCTGGGCCTGCTTCTTCCCCTTGCTGTTCAGGGGCCGGGACTCCTCGCTCTTGCGCCACTTCGCTCGCGAGACGGCGGCGCCGTGGCGCTGGATGATGATCGGCACGGTCCTGAGCTCGTCGGCGTCCAGGAATCGGCGCAGCGCCACCAGGGGCACCTGGTCGCCCTGCCGGGTGACCAGCTGCTCCGCCTCGTCGAGGGGAACCCAGCGGACCTCGTCGACCTCACCGCGGTTCTTGGGGCCGGGACCGATCTTCGCCCGTACGGTGGCCGTCCAGTACTGGACGATCTTCGTGCGGCCGTCCGGCAGCAGGTACACGGAGGCCGGGAGCGGCCGGTGCAGGCGCACCCGATAGCCGGTCTCCTCGGCGACCTCGCGCACCGCCGCGGCCGGGAACGTCTCGCCCTTGTCCAGCTTCCCCTTGGGGATCGACCAGTCGTCATAGCGGGGGCGGTGGACGAGCAGCACCTGTATCCCCTCACCCTTCTCCCGCCAGGCGAGAGCGCCGGCGGCGAGCACGGGTGGTGGCTTCCCGGGGGCGACGAGCATCGATCAGCCCCTCTCTGCCGCGCGCATCTGGACGTCGCGGCCCGAGACGGTGAAGCCCCAGTTCTCGTAGAGCCGCAGCGCCGGGGTGTTGTCGGCCTCGACGTAGAGCTCCACGCCCGGGACCCCGCCCTGCTGCAGGCGCGCCAGCGCGGTGGCCATGAGCAGACCCGCCACTCCGTGCCCCTGCACCGAGGGGTCGGTGGCGACCACATAGATCTCGGCGTCCTTTGTGCGATCACCGGGGTGCTCGCGCTTGATCCACACGAATCCGACCAGTTCGTCATCGCGCAGCGCGACCAGCATGTCCTCGGCGTCGAACCACGGCTGTGTCAGCCGCTGATCGAGGTCCGCGCGGGTGAGCGCCCCCTGCTCGGGATGGTCGGCGAAGGCGCGGGCGTTCACCGTCACCCAGCGCTCGGCATCTCGTCCTGCCTCGAAGCTCGCCAGCCGCAGCCCCTCGAGGCTCGAGGCGGGGATCGCGGGCAGCGGGTGCGTCGCAGCGAGGTCGCGGTGCAGGGTGAGCAGGCGGCGGGTCTCCTGCAGACCGGCGGCGGCGAGGAAGGCGAGGGATCCCTCGAGCGCGCCATGCGCCCAGACCCCTGCATCGGGGTGCAGGTCGAGCGCCTCGCGCAGCACCGTGGTGCCATGACCGCGACGGCGGTGCGCGGGATGGACCATTCCTTGGACGGTGCCGTCGGCCAGCACGCTGGCATAGGCGAGCAGCGCGGCGTCGGCCTCGCCCCCACCCGTCCCCTCGAGCAGCAGATGCTGGGCACTGCCGCCGTCGAGCGCGAGCAGGGCCGCTTCATCGAGGGCGGCAACGCCATCGTGCTGCGTGGCCGTCTCGAGCAGGTCGCGGACGGCGTCCCGCTGCGTCGCCGACACGGCGGCCGTGATGATCATGGGGTCCTTCCGGGGACTCTGCGGCAGTGCTGACCTCCTGCGGCCGACGGCCGGATGAGGTGCACGAGTATGCCGTCACCTGCGGGCACTCGTAGACTGCCACTGTAGCGCCCGAGGCGGACCCCTCGTCGGCGTGACCTGAGACCGGAATCGACTGCCTGGGAGGACCTGTGACCGCTCCCGAGCGCGCTCCCCTCGGGGCCGCACTCGCGCTGCTGCTGAGCGTGGTCTCGCTCACCGGGGCGATCTCCCCGGCGCTGATGGCGGCCACCGTGGCGCTGCTCTCCCTGCTGATCGGGCTGGCCTGGCCGACGCTGCTCGAGCTGCCCTCCCCCGGCGGCACCCGGATCGTGGTCGCCGGGACCGGGATCCTCGGCGCACTGATCACGGTGCTCGCTCCGGAACGGTTCACGCCGATCTCCGGGGTCGTGATGATGTGCGCGGCAGGGGTGCTCGCCTCCTTCGTGCACCAGATGCTGCGCGCCGAGCGGCGCGAACTCACCGAATCGCTCACCGGAACCGTCGCCGGAGTGTTCGTGGTGGGGATCGCCGCCTGCTGGGTGATCGCCCAGACCGGGGCGGACGCCGCGGGTGCGGGCATGCTGGTGACCGCGATCTCCGCCGGCCTCGCCGGCACGCTGCTGCTGAACTCGACCCCGCTGCCCACGATCCTGCGGTTCCTGCTGTCCGCGCTCGTGGGGACCGCGGTGACCGCGGTGCTCGCGGTGACCCTGGCCGGGGTCGCGCCACTGCTCGCGGCGGGCGCGGGACTGGTCACCGCGATCGGGGCGAGCTGCGCTCACCTGCTGGTGGGCTCCTCACTGGTCGCGAAGGAACCGGTCCCCTCGCTCGCAGTCGCGGCGGTGCCGGTGGCGACCGTCGGGGTCGTCGCGCACCTGATGGTGCTGCTGCTCGTCTGAACTGTTCACGCCCGGCCGTGATGCCACTGCTCACGCCCGCGTGTGATGCCGGTTCCCGCCCCGCCATGATGCCGCGCGCAGCCGCCTCCTCACGGCCTCCAGGGCGATAGACTGTGGGGCATGTCCGCGCTCTCGCTTCTCTTCATCGCCCTCGTCGTCCTGGTGGGCGTCGGCACGCTCGCCTTCGCCGTCCTGGTGCTCACACGACTGTTCAACCGCTGAGCGACCTGCGGCACCGATGCCCATCACGCTTGACACCTCACTTCCTGAGTCGCTGTACCCCCTGGCCTGGCTGATCGGCAGCTGGGAGGGCAGCGGCGCACTCCAGCTGCCTGATCAGGACGTCCCCGACGCCCGCATCGAGCAGCAGCTGGAGTGCACGGCTGCCGAGGACGGCACCCTGCGGTGGCGCTCACTGATCCACCGCGTCGACCTGCCCGCACCCTTGCCGCCCACCAGCGTCTTCGCCCGCGACGAGGCGGAGGGGGACGCCACGCCGGCGAGGCAGGGCTCCGGGGAGCGCACCCTCCTGCACCGGGAGGAGGGAAGCTGGACCGTCGGCGATCTGCTGCCCGGCCAGGACCGTGCCGTGTCCGAGGCCGCGAAGCCCGGCACCCCTGCGAGCTTCCTGTCCTATCGGCTCGACGCCCATCTCACGCGCCGCGGCGAGAGCCCGGAGCTGTGGGTCGGAGAGGTCCGCGGCCCCCGAGTCCAGCTGGCACTCGACAGCACCGACGGCGAGGTCTCCGAGACCCGCATGTTCGGGTACGTGCGCGGTCGTCTGATGTGGCTGTGGGAGCGTCGCCTCCCGGTGCCTGACGGCCCCCCCGGCGAAACCTCGTTGGCCCCCTATCTGTCTCTGGAGCTGCACCGTGTCTGATCCCGCCCATGTCGTCCGTCCCCTGCTGAGCACCCGCGCGGTCCTCGGGGAGGGACCCGATGCGGGAGTGCCCGCCCACTACGGGGCCCCTCTGCGCGAGCAGCGGCATCTGCTGGACGGCACCGCGGTGGTCGACCTCGGCCACTTCGAGCTGCTCGAGGTCCGGGGCGCGGACGCCCGCAGCTGGATGACCACGATCACCACCCAGGTCCTCGCCGGCACTCCCGTCGGCTCCTCCTCCTCGCTCGCGGTGCTCTCCCCGCAGGGCCGCGTCGAGCACATGGCCTCGGCCGTGGTGCTCGAGGACGATGCGCTGCTGCTGGTGCTCGATCCCGGCGCCCGGGCAGGGCTCCGCCACTACCTCGAGATGATGCGCTTCGCGGCCCGGGTCGAGCTGACCGACCGTGACGATCTGCGTGTCCTCGGCGCCCTCTCCCCCGCCCCTGAGGTGCTGCCTCAGCTGGGCCTGCCCGCACCTTTCGCCGTCTGGTCCGAGCCCTGGCCGCAGGTCGCCCCGGGCGGCGTGGCCTACGGCCCCGATCCGGAGGACCCGGTGGGCGCCGTCCTCACCGTCTTCGAAGCTGCCGCGATCGAGCAGCTGCCCTGGCAGAGCTCGCACCTGGCCGGGATGAGCTCCTGGGAGGCGCTGCGGATCGCTGATCACCGCGCCCGCGGAGCCCGCGAGGTGGACGAGCGCTCCATCCCCCACGAGCTCGACCTGCTGCGCACCACCGTGCACACCACCAAGGGCTGCTACCGCGGCCAGGAGACGGTGGCGAAGGTGCTGAACCTCGGCCAGCCACCTCGACGGCTGGTCATGCTCCACCTCGACGGCTCCCAGGATCTGCCCGCCGCGCCGGGCGGCGAGATCCGGCTCGGCGGCTCGGAGGGGAAGGTCGTCGGGACCGTCACCTCTGCCGCCCTGCATGCCGATCTGGGCCCGATCGCCCTGGCAGTGGTGCGCCGCGCCGTCCCGCTGGATGCGGGGCTTTCGGTCCAGGTCCCCCTGGGGGACGCCGACGGGGAGACCTCATCGGTGTGGATAGACGCCACCCAGGAGCCGATCGTGCTGCCCCGTGAGCATGGCGGCCGCCCCGCCACCGCCAAGCTCTGAGGGACAGTCCTCCACGACCCGCTTCACGGCCCTCCTCACGGCTCTCTTCACGGCTCTCTCCATGACGCCCTCCACGACGCCCTCACGGTTCCGGCACCGCCCTCCTACGCCACTGCCCGGTGCAGAGGCCGCTCAACTGGAACAATGGGGTGCATGAGAGCTGAGGGTGACGAGCAGGACTGGAGCCGGCACCGCCGCGAGGCGTTCGAGGTCAAGGAGCAGGCGATGCGTGCCGCCCGCCTGCAAGAGCACGAGCAGGCCACTGCGATGATCCGCGAGGCCGTCGACCGTTTCCATGCCGCCGGCATCTCGCCCGTCGCGCTGCGCGCCCGGCCCTACCAGGGCGGCGGCACACTCCGCACCGGCCTCGAGGGCTGGTACCTCAAGAAGGACCGCAGCCTCGCGATCGACGCCGAGGGTCACTACTTCGTGATGCGGGTCGACGGCGGTCTGCGGGCCCGACTGCGCGGCGCCGCCCCGGCACCGACCTATGCCCCGCTGGTCGTGGGGCGGGGCGGGCGCGACGGGGACTGCTTCCGCCTCGAGGAGCTGCTGGAGATGCGGCTGCAGGACCCGGTGCCCGCATGACCCCGCGCACCCCTGGCAGCAGCGCCCCCGCTGGCTCCAGCTCCCGGACGATGGGCGCGCTCCTCGAGCAAGCTCGCCACACCGTGCGCCAGTGGTTCCTCAAGGGCGTCTCCCGCGGCCACCGAGACCTGCTGACTGTGGGCCGAGCCGCGATCGCCGCGGCCCTCGCCTACCTGGTCAGCGGGTTCCTCTGGAACCACGAGCACCCCTTCTTCTCCTCGATCGTCGCGTTCATCATCATCGGCTTCGGCATCGAGAAGAAGATGCGCAAGATCGTGGAGATGTCCTGCGGCGTGATGCTCGGCGTGCTGCTGGGCGAGCTGGCGCGCGGGCTGCTCGGCTCCGGGACCTGGCAGATCCTGGTGGTGGTCTTCGGCGCCGGGATGCTGGCGCGCTTCATCGACTCCAGCAACCTCTTCGGGTTCCAGGTCGCGATCCAATCACTGCTGGTGATGATCATGCCCGTCACCCCCACCATGACCCCGGGCGGGCGGGCGCTGGACGCCGTCACCGGTGTCGTGGTCGCGATCATCATCCATCTGCTGCTCTCGGGCGATCCCCGCCGGCTCCAGTCCCGGGCGGCAGCCTCCTTCTATCGGGAGCTCGAGGACACGCTGGTGAGCCTGGCGCTCTCCGCGCGCAGCGGCGACCGCGGCGTGGCGCAGGCGGCGCTGAAGAAGCTCCGCGAGGTCTCCCAGAAGTACACCGACGAATGGTCCCTCGCCAATGACGTGGCCAACGAGATGGCGACCTTTTCCCCCTCCGGACTGCGTCACGCTGACGATGTGAACCGGTTGCAGCACCTGCTGGTGGGCTCCGATCGGGCCATGCGTAACATGCGTGTGATCGCCCGTCGCGAGGTGGAGTTCCTCGAGGCGGTGCGCGGGGACGCCCATTCCCGGCTGGCCGATGCGCTGCTGGCCGCACGCGATGCGGTGCTCGAGCTCAGCAACGCCGTCTCGCACGAGGATGTCGACTTCACCGAAGCTCGGCGCAAGCTGCGCCTGTTCTGCTCCTACCTCTCCCCCGAGATGCTGCTGCGCAATGACGAGGGGATGCGCCCGGGTCGGGCCGGGCACTTCGAGGGTGTGACTCTGACGATCCAGCTGCGCTCCCTCGCGATCGATCTGCTGCAGGCCACCGGACTCAGCGCCGCGGAGGCCAAGCAGTTCCTGCCGAGCCTGGTGGTCGCCGCGGACGGCGATGCGATCGGCCCCCGCCCGATGACGATGGAGATGCGCGCCCTCGAGCCGCCAGCCACCACCGAGGCGCTCGAGCTGCTGATCACCGATCGCTCGGATCCCGACCGGCGACGCTGAGCATCTCCCGGGTCCGGGCGGCGCCTGCGGGGCCCTGCGCCACGCCGCCTGCTCGGGACCCCGGCCGATTCGCTCCTGGCGTGTACCTGCCGGGGTCCGGGAACTGCCCAGCCATCACCCGTATCCTGACGCGATGATCGCGCTCATCCAGATGTGGATCTTCCTCGTGCTCGCCGTGGCCCTGCTGGCGGTCGAGCTCTGGGCACTCGTCAACGCCCTGCGCTTCCGTCCCGACGCCTATGTGGCCGCGGGCAAGCGCACCAAGGTGTTCTGGTGCGTGCTGACCGGCGTCTCCGTGGTGCTGGGCTTCCTGTCGCTCCCGTATCCGGTGGGCCGCGGAAGCTCGATGCTGTTCATGATCGCCGGAGTGGTCATCGCCGGAGTCTTCCTGGCCGATGTGCTGCCCTCCCTGAAGCGGGTCATGGGCCGCGCCCAGGGCAACCGCTGGTGACCAGCTGCTGAGCAGCTGAGTACCCGCACGCTCATCCGCACTGGCGCGCCGGACTGCCGGGCGCAGACGACGAAGACCCCGGAGCCGAAGCCCCGGGGTCCCGTGGAGTGCTGAGTCGATCAGGCTGAATCCATCGCCTGATCTCCTACCGCTCGCGCGCTCGCAGTACGTCGATCAGGCCAGACTCATCGCCTGATCAGGCCTGGTGCGTGCCGGCGGAGCGGAGGTTCTCTGCCGCCTCGACCAGGCGTGCGGCCAGCCCGGCCTCTGCCTTCTTGCCCCATGCGCGGGGGTCGTAGGCCTTCTTGCTTCCGACCTCGCCGTCGATCTTCAGCACGCCGTCGTAGTTCTCGAACATGTGCGAGACCACGGGGCGGGTGAAGGCGTACTGGGTGTCGGTGTCGATGTTCATCTTGATGACACCGTTGTCGACCGCGGTGCGGATCTCCTCGAGGGAGGAGCCGGAGCCACCGTGCATGACGAGGTCGAACGGCATCTCCTTGCCGTACTTCTCGCCGACGGCCTTCTGGATGTCCAGGAGGATCGACGGGGTGAGCTTGACGTTGCCCGGCTTGTACACGCCGTGCACGTTGCCGAAGGTGAGGGCGGTCAGGTAGCGGCCGCGCTCGCCCAGGCCGAGCTTGGCGGCGGTCTTCATGCCGTCCTCGGGGGTGGAGAAGAGCTTGTCGTTGGAGACATCGGCGACCACGCCGTCCTCCTCGCCACCGACGACGCCGACCTCGATCTCGAGGATCTTCTTGGCCTCGACGGACTTCTCGAGCAGACGCTCGGCGATCTCGAGGTTCTCGTCGACCGGCACGGCGGAGCCGTCCCACATGTGCGACTGGAAGAGCGGGTTCAGGCCCTTCTTCACTCGGTTCTCGAGGTCCCACTCGATCAGGGGCTCGACCCAGGTGGGCAGAACCTCCTTGGCGCAGTGGTCGGTGTGCAGCGCGACGTTGATCGGGTAGTTCTTGGCGACTGCGTGCACGAACTCGGCGAGCGCGATCGAGCCGGCGACGCGGTCCTTGACGGTGGAGCCGGAGAGGTACTCCGCGCCGCCGAAGGACACCTGGATGATGCCGTCGGTGTTCGCCTCGGTGAAGCCCTGCAGGGCTGCGATCGCGGTCTGCGAGCTGGAGACGTTGACTGCGGGGTAGGCGAACTTGCCTGCCTTCGCGCGATCGATCATCTCTGCGTACTGATCCGGGGTTGCGACTGCCATGAGGCACTCTCCTTCGCTGACGGGATGGGAGACGACCGGCGGGGCGGGCCCGCGCAGGGTCGTTCTATCGACCCCATTGTTCCACAGCGACCGGGACGCTTCCTGTCCGCAGGTCCCCGTGGACAGATCCCCAGGTGTGCACCGCCGTGCGCCGTCAGAACGGGCGGAGCTCAAGGAAGATCACGGCGCGCTGACCCGCACGGGACTGCGAGGTCTCAGCATGCGCAGCAGCCTCCTCGAGATGGACGAGCTCCAGCTCTCCAACCCCCTCAATGCGCAGTCTCTGCCCGACATCGAGGCCGATCACACCGGGCGAGGAGATGCTCAGCTCCCGACGGGTGAGGACCTCGAGCCGCACCAGGCTACGGTGCAGTGGCTGTCCGTACGATGGGGAGAACTCCCCTGACCGTGCTCTGCGAAGGAGCCCTCTGCATGAGACGAGCACGAGCCTGGATGGTGCTGATCGTCGTGGCGATGGGAGCCACCACCGCCTGCGCGTCCGGAGCTGTCGAACCTGGCATCCCGGCGGACACCTCGGGTCCGCTCACCCTCCCGCAGGCCGAACAGCTGATCGAAGAGCCGCTCGGCGCTCTCGCCGAATCCGTCTCGGAGAGCACCGACGAATATGCGTCGTTCTCCGCGGATATCCCTGCCGAGGTGCAGGAAGTGAACGGGAACTGCCTGTATGTCTCGACCGTCTATCACAGCACGCAGCGGGTCGACAGCAAGGGGTGGGGCGCTCTGGCCGATGCGGTGCGTCCGCAGATGACAGCGTGGGAGATGGACACCAGTGCGCTCGACCGTGAGGAGCGTGCCATCGGCGCTGGACTGCGCGGACAGAATCCGCACAACCAGGCGGAACTGACCGTGCGGGCCTGGAATGACCACCTGGACGAGGAGCTGGACGGTCCCACGATGGGGCTGGAGATGACTGTGCAGGTCCCGCTCATGGACTCGGAGTGCAGCTGACCCGGCTCAGCGTGCGGATGATGCGGCCCGGAGTACGGCTGGCCAGGCTGGCCGGCACGGTCGGGATCAGCGCAGGGGCCCGGAGGGGAGCTCGGCGTGCTGCAGGACCCAGCTGTGCATCGCGATCGCAGCGGCGGCGGCGACGTTGATGGAGCGAGTAGAGCCGAACTGGCTGATGCCGACCACGAGCTGTGCTGCTTCGAGGATCTCGGCGCTCACGCCGGGCCCTTCCTGACCGACCACCAGCACCGCGTTGTGGGGCAGCGGGGTGCGCTCGATCGGCAGCGCTCCCTCGACCAGGTCGATCGCCACGAGCGGGCGTCCCTCGGCGCGAGCCCAGTCGATGAGGTGCTGCGCGTCGGGGTGGTGGATCTCGTGCTGGTAGCGGTCGGTGACCATCGCGCCGCGTCGGTTCCAGCGGCGCCTGCCGACGATGTGGAAGGCGCCGACGGCGAAGGCGTTGGCAGTGCGCACCACAGACCCGATGTTCGCGTCGTGCTCGAGGTTCTCGATCGCGACGTGCAGCTCGTGGCGATGGGTGTCGAGCTCGGCGATGATCGCCTCGCGACGCCAGTAGCGGAAGCGGTCCTCGACGTTGCGGCGGTCCCCGTGCTCGAGCAGCTCCGGGTCGAAGCGCGCGTCCTCCGGCCAGGGGTGAGGATGCGGTCCGACTCCGACTTCTCGCGATACGGCCGGGTGGGACATGACCTCCGCGCCGGCTCTTTCCACCGCGCCGGGGCCGTCAGGCACATCGTGGCCGCCGGGCACGCCGCGGGCATCAGGTACTTCGGTGCGGGTCACCGGCCGTCGGTCCGCTCGTGCCCGGCCGTCTGTGCGTCCCCCTGTGAGTCGCCGTGCGGGCCCTTCTGCGAGTCCTCCTGGGAAGGCTCCTGCGCATCCTCCTGGAGGTACTTCTCATCGGGGTCCGGAAGTCCCAGCTCGCGACGCTTCTTCTCCCGCAGGATCAGCCTGACCACGAACCACAGGATCACCAGCGCGACGACCGCGTAGGCGACCTTGGAGAAGATGTCGGTGTACGGCTCGATCACGGTCCAGTTGCTGCCCATGAAGTAGCCGATGGTCAGGAAGATCGTGTTCCAGATCGCGCTGCCGGCGGCCGTGAGCAACGTGAAGATGGCGATCGGCATCGCGTACAGGCCCGCCGGGATGGAGATCAGGGAACGGACCCCGGGAACGAAGCGACCGAAGAAGATCGCCTTGTGGCCGTGCTTGTCCATGAACGCGACGGACTTGTCGTAATCCTCGACGTGCACCAGTGGCAGCCAGATGACGATCTTCCGCAGACGTTCCGGTCCCAGGAGTCGCCCGAGGCCGTAGAGCACCCAGGCCCCGACCACGGAACCGGCCACAGACGCCAGCAGCATCATCCAGTAGGAGTTCTCCGGTCTTGCGGAGGCCACGCCGGCCAGCGGGAGGATCACCTCGGAGGGGATCGGGGGGAACAGGTTCTCGGCAAAGATCAGCAGGAAGACACCGAAAGCGCCGAGGCTGTTCATGGTCTCGACCGCCCAGTCGACGATGTTCATGCAGGTCTCCTCGCGATGGGGGTGCTGATGGGCGGATCTGCCCGGCGGCGTTCAGAGCACGGGACATCCGCGTTCAATGCTATGCGGTGGCGGGTGCTGCCCGAGTGACCAGCTGGTCACGTCCCCAGGACCTTCACTGTCGCTGTTCCACCTGCTCACACCGCACGTTCAGGTCTACTCTGTGCGCATGACCTTCAACCCGAATGCGGAGATCCGCTCCGACAACGTCTCCGCATCTGGCGGCGGAGGCGGATTTCGGCCCCGTGGCGGTGGCGGGCGCGGTGGCCGCGGCCTGAAGCTCGGCGGCGGTGGAGGCTGCCTGTTGCTGGTGATCGTGATCATCTACGCGCTGATGGGCGGCAATCCGCTGGATCTGCTGGGTGGCTCCTCCTCCCCGCAGGGCCAGGGGCAGGGCCCGGTCGCCGAGGGCGGTTCGCTCGATCACTGCCTCACCGGCGCCGACGCGAACGAGCAGGATGACTGCCTGGTGCAGGCGACGATCGAGTCCGGCGACTCGCTGTGGTCGCAGCTCGGACCGGAGTCCGGCATCCAGTTCGTCGAGCCCCAGGGTCTGGTGTTCACCGATTCGGTCCAGACGGGCTGCGGCGCTGCCACAGCGGATGTTGGCCCCTTCTACTGCCCGGCCGATTCCACGATCTACGTCGACACCACCTTCTTCGATTCCCTGTCGAGCCAGTACGGCGCCGACGGTGGGCAGCTGGCGAAGATGTACGTGGTGGCCCATGAGTACGGCCATCACGTCCAGTACCTCTCCGGATCGATGCAGGACGCGGACCGTTCAGAGACCGGGCCGCAGTCCGACGCCGTCCGGCTCGAGCTGCAGGCCGACTGCTACGCCGGGGTATGGGCGCACCACGCCGCCAATACCGTGGACGACGACGGGAACGCGATGCTGTCCCCGCTCACCGACGAGGACATCGCCTCGGCGCTCTCCGCAGCCAGCGCCGTGGGTGATGACCACATCCAGGGCGAGGTGGCCGGTGGCCAGGTGCGACCGGAGTCCTGGACCCATGGCTCCTCCGAGCAGCGCCAGGCCTGGTTCACCACCGGTTATGAGCAGGGCACGGTGCAGTCCTGCGACACCTTCGCAGTGGACTCCGTCTGATCGACGTACTGCGAGGCACGAGCGGTAGGAGATCAGACAGCAGGGCTCGTCTGATCGACGTACTGCGAGGCACGAGCGGTAGGAGCCGACTGGCTGAGTTGCCTCAGATCTCCAGCTCGGAGATGTCGTACGCGGCGAGGTAGCGGTAGCCGGCGGCTTCGACGGCCTCGCGGGAGGCGTCGGAGCGGTGCACGATCACGGCGACGGCGGCGATCTCTGCTCCGGCCTCGGTGAGCGCCTCGCAGGCGGTCAGCACGCTGCCGCCGGTGGTGGAGGTGTCCTCGACCGCGACCACGCGCCGGCCGGTGACGTCCGGTCCCTCGATGCGTCGCTGCAGGCCGTGCGCCTTGTTGGCCTTGCGCACCACGAAGGCGTCCAGCGGGTCGAGCGCCTGATCAGCGGCGGAGGCGTGCAGCATCGAGGTCGCCACCGGATCGGCGCCCAGCGTCAGACCGCCCACGGCCTGGACCCCGGGGAGCAGCCCTTCGCGGCGCAGCAGGTCGAGCATCACGCGTCCCACCAGTGGGGAGGCCTCGTGGTGAAGGGTGATGCGGCGCAGATCGACGTAGTGATCGGCCTCCGCGCCCGAGGAGAGGATCACGTGACCGCGCACCACGGCGAGGTCGCGGATCAGGACTCGCAGGCGCTCGCGGGCGGGCGCGATCGAGGCGGGCTGGGCGGAATCGGTGCTGGTGCCGGACATACGGCCAGAGTAATCGACCGAGCCTCGGCGGCGCCCGACGGCCCACGGGGCCGCCCCGGCTGCGGGGCGACAGATGCCGGACCTGCGGACCTGCGGTCCGCGAGGGTGGCGGCGGCCGGATCCCCAGAGGAGACGAGGACTACGCCTCGTCCTCGCGCTGCCAGGGGGCATGGAGGTTCCGTCGTGACGCTCTTCGACGGGAGCGATGCACGGAGCGGGACTGCATCCGGCGGTACCAGTCCGGAGAGGTGAAGGCACGGATCAGCGGCCGCGGTGCGATCCTGGAGAACTCGCTGGCAGTGCGGTACTTCACCGACGGAATCGACAGCACGTTGCCCTTGGCGGTGTCCTTGAGAGCCTGCTCGACCACATACGGCGCCTTCAACCAGGTGATCCGCGGCAGCCCGTCCATGCTCATCGAGGCGCGTTCATGGAACTCGGTCTGCACGAACCCTGGCAGCAGCGCGGTCGCCGTCACGCCGGTGCCCTTGAGCTCCATCGCGAGCGATTCGGTGAACACCGTGACCCAGCTCTTGGACGCGGCATAGGGGCCGGCCGTGGTGTAGCCGGCCAGGGAGCTGACGTTGAGGATGGCGCCTTTGCGACGCTGGACCATGGTGCGGGCCGCGGCATGGGAGAGGACCAGCACGGCCTTCATCAGGGTGTCCATCTGCTTCTCGTGGTCATCGACGCCGACCTCGAGGAACCCGCCGCGCAGCCCGTAACCAGCGTTGTTGACCAGCAGGTCCACTCGATCGACGGGGTCGGTGAGGCGGATCGCGACGCGTTCGAGCTGCTCACGGTCCGAGAGGTCGGCGGGCAACACGTCGACCTCGACCTTGTGGACGTCGCGGATCTGCTCGGCGACGGCGCCGAGCCGGTCCTGGTCACGCGAGACCAGCACGAGGTCATGCCCAGTCCCGGCCAGCTGCCAGGCGAATTCGAGTCCCAACCCGGAAGTGGATCCGGTGACGAGTGCGCGCGCCATGGCTTGAGTTTACGACTGTCCGGGCGGGACTGCGGACGACTTCGGTCCCCCGTAGGATCGGTCGCATGCGCATCGCCACCTGGAACATCAATTCGCTGCGGGCCCGGATGGATCGGGTGCTCGCCTTCCTCGAGCGGCACGACGTCGACGTGCTCGCCCTGCAGGAGATCAAGGCCAAGCCCGAGCAGTTGGACCTGACCGCGCTGGAGGAGGCGGGGTACGAGGTTGCCGCACACGGCCTGAACCAGTGGAACGGGGTGGCGCTGATCTCCCGCGTCGGCCTCACCGATGTGCGCACCGCGCTGCCTGCCGTACCCAGCTTCCCGGAGGATGAGACCGGCGTGATCGAGGCGCGTGCGCTGGGCGGCGTGGTCGGTGACGGACTGCGGATCTGGTCGCTATATGTGCCCAACGGTCGAGAGCTCGACCACCCGCACTACGCCTACAAGCTGCGCTGGCTCGAGGCGCTGCGCGCCGAGGGCGCCCGGGAGCTCGCCGAGGATCCTTCGGCCCGCGCCGTGCTGGTGGGCGACTTCAACGTCGCGCCGTTCGACGAGGACGTGTGGGACATGAGCTTCTTCGAGGGCAAGACCCACGTGACCGAGCCGGAGCGCACCGCGTTCCAGTCCGTGGTCGACGCCGGCTACGCCGACGTGATGCGCGCCGACCATCCGGGGCCCGGCGTGTACACCTATTGGGATTACCAGGCGCTGCGCTTCCCGAAGAAGGAGGGCATGCGGATCGACTTCGTGCTCGGCTCCCCCGCCGTGCAGTCCGCGGTGACCGGATCCTTCATCGACCGCGAGGAGCGCAAGGGCAAGGGCGCCTCGGATCACGCACCGGTGGTCGTGGATCTGGAGTTCTGAGCCCGACGCCCGGGCGTCGCGATGGCGTTTCGGGTGTGCCGCTCACACAGCGTCCCGTCGCGCAGCTCGCGACGGTGAGTCGCGAAGCCCGCGGAGGTTCTGCGCAGAAGAGAGCAGCAGGGACCAGAAGAGATCTGAGCGCAGCAGAGAAAAAGTTCTGCGCACAAAAGAATGGAGCGGCGTCGCGATCTCTCGCGGCGCCGCTCCGGACGAGCCATGTGCATCGGGATCAGGCGTACACGTGATCTAGCTGCGGTGGCGCTTTCGACGCCTCACAGCCGGTCCGTTGCGGGGACCAGTCGTACGTGGGTTCCGATGCCGGTATTCGTCGTTGTGAAGATCACACTACGCGCCTGCCGCCGGGTGCGCAAGGACCTGGGTCCCGCGGACCGTTCCTCCACAGAACGCAGTTGTCCACCATCTCCGATCGAGCCTGCCCAGCCGGCCGGATTGCGGCCACCATGGCCGCATGACCAGCACAACTGCCCCCTCCACTGCTCCTGAGGCCCTCGTCCCGGGCCTGCCGGATGCCGTGATCCCGACGGAGCCGGACGGCCTTTCGGACACGACCCCGCGGCGTCGCAGCGCACGGTTCCCCGGACTGGAGAAGTCGGCTGCGGCTCCTGGTCCGAGTGCCCGCCCGCGGGTCTGCTGGATAGGTCCGGAAGGGCCGCTGCGCGAGCTGGTCCGAGATCACACGATGGCGGTCGGAGCCGAGCTCTCCGATGTCCTCGAGGGCGGGGCCGCGGCCTGTGTGGTCGCAGATGCGGATGCTCTTGCGCACCGGGCCGGGGTGCTCGGCCGGGAACGAGCGCCGTTGCTGGTGGTGACCTCCCGAAGCGAGGTCCCCGCTGCAGTGTGGCCGCGCGCGCTCGCGGCCGGTGCACGCGCAGTGATCCCGCTGCCCGGCGGCTCCGAGGAGCTGCTCTCGCGTCTGGCCGATCTCGCCCGGCCCCGCAGCGCGTCGCTGCTGCTCGGAGTCGCCGGGGGCTGCGGCGGAGCCGGCGCCTCGAGCTTCGCGGCACGGCTGGCCGCCGCCTTCCGCTCCCGAGGGCCGGTGACTCTGATCGACGCCGATCCGCTGAGCGGCGGCCTCGATCTGCTGGTCGAGGCGCCAACGGCGCCAGGGATCAGCTGGGCTGAGACGGCCGATCTGGGTCCGGACGATGGGGAGGCGCTGCGCGAGGGCCTGCCGATCGTGGACGAGGTGCGTCTGCTGGTCGCCCAGGAAGGATCCGGACCGGATCGCTCCGCGGTCTCCCGGGTGCTGTCCGCTCTGGCCCCGCTGGGAGGGACCGTGGTGGTGGATCTGAGCTCGGAGATGGTCCCGGCCGCCGCAGAGCATCTCGATCACCTGCTGGTGCTCGTCCCGGCCACCGACCATGCGGTGCGTTCGGCGACCCGGAGGATGCGTGCCTGGCAGCTGTCCGAGGGACTCGCCCAGGCCGTGGTGCGCCGCAGCGGGCCCCTCAACAGCCGGGAGGTCTGCGAGGACCTCGCGCTCCCCCTCGCTGCAACATTCCATGACAGCACCCGCGGCGCCGTGCCCCTGCTGGATGTGCGACGCCGGGGCGCCGACCGCGCCGCCCGCATGCTGGTCTCCGCCCTGACCACGAGCGGGCGCTCATGAGCGCCTCGCCGTCGCCCATCCTCGACGAGGACCTCTCACCGATTCTGGACCTGGTGCGAGAAGACCTGGTGCGCTCCCCCGGCCTGGTGGACGTGCCGCGCATCGTCCGGGTGCTCCGCCGCCAAGGACGGGTGCTCGGTGCGGCAGCGACCCTCGAACTCACCTCTCGGCTCCGTGACCACGTAGACGGACTCGGTCCCCTGCAGCCGCTGGTCGCACCCGGGGTGACGGACCTCCTGGTCAATGACGACGGGACGGTGTGGGTCGATGACGCCGCCGGGCTGCACCCCACCTCTGTGCACCTGGAGCCGGGTCAGGCTCGTGATCTCGCGGTGCGGCTCGCGACGGCGGGCGGACGGCGGCTCGATGATGCGTTGCCCTGGGCCGATGCGCATCTGCCGTCCGGCATCCGCTTCCATGCCGTGCTGCCGCCGCTGTCCCCGGGCGGGGCGATCCTCTCCCTGCGCCTGCCCTCCTCCACCCGACTCGATCTCGAGGATCTGGAGCGGTTCGGCGCGATCGACTCCGCCACCCGGGACGTGCTGCGAGCGATCATCGCGGCACGGGTGCCGTTCCTGATCAGCGGCGGCACCGGGACCGGGAAGTCGACCCTGCTGGCCGCGATGCTTCGCGAGGCGTCCCCTGATGAGCGGATCGTGATCGTCGAAGATGTGCTCGAACTGGCCGTGGACCACCCCCACGTGGTGCATCTGCAGTCCCGTCATGCGAACAGTGAAGGTGCCGGCGCAGTGGACCTCACCGCTCTGGTCCGGCAGAGCCTGCGGATGCGACCGGACCGGGTGGTCCTCGGGGAGTGCCGTGGAGGCGAGGTCCGAGAGCTGCTGCAAGCGCTGAACACCGGGCATGAGGGCGGCTGCGGCACCGTCCATGCGAACACCGCCGCGGATGTCCCCGCTCGGCTCGAGGCGCTGGGTGCGCTCGGCGGGCTCGACCGCGCCGCGCTGGCCGCCCAGGTCGCCAGCGCCCTGGAGGTGGTGGTCCATCTCGCGCGCCGAGACGGGGTGCGGGCGCTCGAGGAGATCGCCCTCCTGCACCGCGGCGACGACGGAATGCTGCGAACCTCGACCGCGCTGCGTATGCAAGACCGCCGCCTGGAAGAGGGGCCGGCCGCGCAGGCTCTCGCCGAGCGGGTCCGCGCCACCCAGCCCATGCCCGCCATCCGAGCGACGACCGTGCCTCAGAACGCCGCCCCGAGACCCCGAGCCGTGCGCCGGAGGTCGGCATGATCATCGCGGCTTTCGCCCTCTCAGTCACCCTGCTCTGGGTGCTCTCCCCTCCGTCGCTCGCCGTTGCCTCGACCCCGTCCCTGCGAACGCCGAGGCGTGCCGCCGCAGGACCGCTCGAGATGGCACGCCTCGTGGAGCAGCTGGCCACGATCATCAGCTCCGGCTCCGGGCCCCGCCAGGCCTGGTCCGCACTGGCGCGCACCCTCCCCGAGGGAGACCTGCAGGACCTCTCCCGCGCTGCAGCTTCCGGCGCCGACCCCCGCCGCGCCGCCGGGGCGCACCTGCAGCGGTCCGAGATGGTCAGCGCCCTCGGCGCGGCCCTCGCGGTCTGCGCACGCACCGGCGCGCCCACGGCCGAGATGCTGCAGAGCCTCGCGGACGCCCTGCGGGACCTCCACGATGCCGCTCAGGCGCGCCGCAGCGCCTTCGCCGGCCCACGTTCCACCGCCCGGATCCTGCTGGTGCTCCCCCTGGCAGGGCTCGGGCTGGGAATGCTGCTGGGCGGGGATCCGCTGAGACTGCTACTGGTGTCCCCGGCCGGCAATCTGCTGAGCCTGACCGGGCTGGTGCTCACCCTCCTCGGCTGGTGGTGGATGCGTCATCTGATCCGGCAAGCGGACCCTCCCCGAGAGCACCGGGTGGATCCGTCCGTGGGGCTCGAACTGATCGCCGGGGCGCTCGATTCCGGGTTGCCTCTGGCCCGCGCCGTCGCCGCCGTCGGCGAATCACTGGAACCGGGCCCCGACGCGAAGACGCTGAACAGGCTCGCCACCTCGCTCGCCGCCGGTGTCCCCGCTGCCCACGCCACCAGGGTGCTGCCGCCAGCATGGAGCGCGCTCGAGCAGTCCGCGGCTCTGGCCGAGGGCACGGGTGCGGATCTCGCCCGGGTGCTCCGCTCCGCGGCGCGGGACGCCCGTCGCGGCCACGCCCGCGATGCCGAGGTGCTCGCCGCCCAGCTCGCGGTCCGCCTGGTGATGCCCACCGGTCTGACCCTGCTGCCCGCCTTCGTGGCACTCGGCATCATCCCCACGGTGATGTCCCTGCTCGGCGGCACCTTCTCCCTCACCGTCGGCGGAGCGTGAGGCCATGACCACCGGGACCCTCCCGGTGCACCGACTCCTCCCGGAGCCGGTGACGGGCAGCTGCGGCTGCCACCCCCGGGACGGCGAACGCCGTCCCCGACACGAAGGAGGACCTCATGTCCCTCACCAAGGAGCGGCTGCGCCGCACTCTCGACCGCGTGATGCGCGGCGAGGCGGGCGCCTCGACTGCGGAATACGCGATCACGGTGCTCGCCGCCTGCGGATTCGCCGCCGTCCTGGTCGCCCTGCTGGCGTCCGGGGAGGTGCGCGAACTGCTGATGGGGATCATCACCTCAGCCCTGTCCAAGGGGTCATGATGCCGCGGTCCGCCCGGTCGTCCCGTCTGCGGGACGACCGGGGGTCCGCCACCGCGGAGACCGCGATCGTCCTGCCCGTTGTGGTGGTGATGGTGCTCGTGGTGCTGCTGACCGGGGCTGGGCTCGGCACGCAGGTGCGGCTCGAGAGCGCGGCACGCGGTGCCGCCCGGGAGCTGGCCCGCGGGGAGGACTCGGCCGCCGCCACGGCCGTCGCACAGCGGATAGGCGGTGAGGGCACGACGGTCGAGATCGTCGCTGGCGGTGAGTGGGTGCGGGTGGAGGTCAGCCGCACCCTGCAAGCCCCCGCTGGAGCGCTGTCCGGGGCGAGCTGGGAGCTGAACGCCGATGCCGAGGCCCGGCTCGAACCCCATCTGCTCTCGGGGCGAGCACCATGAGCACCGGTGCCGCGTCGGTGCTGGCCTGGACCGGAGCCGCCACCGCGGTGGTCGGGGGCCTCTCACTGCTGGGCACCGGCGTGATCGCCCAGTCCCGCGCCGAGACGGCAGCCGATCTCGCGGCCCTTGCCGGCGCCGACGCCCTCGCCGCCGCCCACGGTCAGCCCTGTGAGGTGGCCGCCGAGGCCGCGGACCGGAATGGGGCGCTGCTGGTCTCCTGCGAGCAGCGTGAGTGGGACGTGCTGGTCACGGTGCAGGTCGAGGCGTCCCCGCTGCCGGTGGCAACCTCCCGCTCCCGAGCCGGGCCGGGCCCGGCAGACCTGCCGTGACGGTGTGATCGGGCTGCTCGTCGGGGCTGGTCGTCGAGGCTCAACGCTGGCCGCGGGCGTCTCCTGTAGGTGCCGGGACCGGCAGGGGTGGCGCGGCGCGCCGTGCAGCCCAGGCTGTCAGCCGTTCGAGCGGACCGCGGCCGAGGAGGGCCGCCCACGCCAGGCACACCAGGATCAGAGCGAGGCTCATCAGCACCCACACCAGGTTGCTGGAGATCCATCCGCCGGGCCCGACCAAGGCGAAGAGCGCGAACACATGGACCGAATAGGCGGTCAACGGCATCGCGCCCAGTGCCGACAGCGGCAGCAGCACCCATCGCAGCGGCCTCGCGAGCAGCAACAGCACTCCGATCACGCACATCGCGAGCCCTCCGGAGCGGAATATCTCCACGGTGGAGCCCGAATGGGGAGAGAGCGAGACCACCGAATCGAGGAGCATCGGCCCCGGCTCCATGTCGATCAGGCTCTGCGGATAGGACGCCCATCCCTCGCCTCCGGGGTCCTCGGACCACGAGGACTCCTCCTCCAGCCAGGTATCCGCGTAGTCGGGCGGTTCGCAGTAGACGGTCGGATCCCCGGGATAGGGCGGGTAGCAGACCAGGCCGGTCAGGTCGATCTCCTCCCCCGGGACCGTGGCCGCGTCACCCTCCCACGACCCCTCGTCCTCCACAGTCCACGAGGAGCCCTCGCCGGAGCTGCCGGAAGCCGTCCCCTCCTCCCAGGAGGAGCTGCCCGTCAGGGCTCCCGGGGCCAGCACGCCGAGCAGCACCGCGAACAGCAGCCCCACACCGGTGCCGAGCACGGCGAGCGCCGCTCCTACCCCCGCCACGACGGCCGCGACCCGGCGCCGCTCCAGAGGCAGCCGCCCCAGCGCCATGCCCACCAGCATCAGCGGAGCCCAGGCGGTGAACCGATAGATGCCGGTCAGCACCAGCAGTGCCCCGCTCCCGTATCCCCCGAGCGAGAGCACCTCGACGGCGGCGACCAGTAACGGTCCCAAAAGCGCGATCGGGAGCGCGAGCAGCAGCAGCCTGCTGGCGCGCAGCCGCAGCACCGGCAGCGCAGCGATGTACATGACCCCGTAGAAGGTGAGTATCACCGCGACCCCTGTGCCGAGCATCTCCAGCACCAGACCGATCACGAAGATCACCGCGCCGCGGCCGAGGAGTGCGAGGCGCAGCCGCGGGAGCTCCTCCACGTCGGGCAGCTGGGTCCGGCCCGTCATCAGCGCGATCGAGACTCCTGCCAGCACTGCGAACAGCAGCGCGGAGTTCCCATGCACCACAGAGAAGTAGCTCAGCGGATCGCCCGGGGAGAACTCCGGGATGTCCCCCACGTGCGCGCCGATCATCCCGAGGATCGCGAGCGCCCGCGCCACGTCCACAGCAGTGATCCGTGGCGGCGAGACCAGGGCTCGCAGCCGCTGCTGCGGGCTGGGACGCTCCTGCGTCACTCCCACGACCGGTCGATCCGCGATCGCACTGCTCATCCGAGGCTCCTCCACCTCTGGCGACGCACGGCCGCTCCCCTCCCCGGTGTCCGGAGAACATCCTGATTGTGGGGCTCCACCGAGAACTCGCAGCGCAGCGCCGCATCACGGTTCGGTCACGGCGTGGTCAGCACGTCGCCGCATCAGTCACGGCGTGGTCAGCACGTCGCCGCAGCGCTCTCCCTCTTTCGTCACGGCAACCGTCAGACGGTCGTCACCGCGCGGATCCGGCGTTCCCCTCCTGCTCTCGCAACAGCTCCAGCAGGCGTACGGCCTGCGGTTTCGACAGGGGTTCATTGCCATTGCCGCACTTCGGAGAGACCACACAGGCGGGGCAGCCCGCCTCGCAGCCGCACTCACCGATCATGTCCGCGGTGGCGCGCACCCAGGCGGCGGCTCCGTCGGCCCCGCGCTCGGCGAAGCCGGCCCCGCCGGGGGCGCCGTCGTAGACGAAGATCGTGGGTGCTTCGGTGTCCTCGTGGAGCGCCGTGGAGAGCCCGCCGATGTCCCAGCGGTCGCAGGTGGCCAGGAGCGGCAGCATCGAGATCGCGGCATGCTCCGCCGCGTGCAGGGCGCCCGGCAGCTCCTCCTCCGGGATCCCGGCGGCGTCGGTCCGCTCCCGGGGGATCACCCACCACACCGCCTTGGTGGTCAGGGTGCGCGGGGGCAGGTCCAGCGGGCGCTGTGCGAGCACGGCCTGAGTGAACACATCACGCACCTGATAGCCGGTGACCTGGTCTGTGACATCCACGGTGCCGAAGCACAGCCGCACCCCGCCCGCCCATTCGACCTCGCGATCGATCTGCCGGATCCGCAGGCTGGAGGCGGACTGCGGATGGGTGGTGTGCAGCGGGTCCTCGCGGTGCACGAAGGCAGCGGCCTGCTCCACGTCGAGACGGTCCACTACATAGCTGCGTCCCTGGTGGAGGTACACCGCGCCGTCGTGGACCTGGGTGTGGGCGCTCGCGGCATCCACGGTGCCCAGCAGCACGCCGCTGGCCTGCTCGACGATCCGCACCGGCTCCCCACCGCTGCCGCGCAGGTCGGTGAGCTGGTGCGCGGATTCGCTCAGCGTCCAGTACCAGCCGGTGGCCCGCGAGCGCAGCACCCCCCGGGCCGCGAGGGTCATCAGCAGGTCCCGCGCCGTCGGCCCGAAGATCTCCTCCTCGCCGTCACGGATCGCGAGCTCAGAAGCGGCGGCGCACAGATGCGGCGTCATCACATATGGGTTCGCGGGATCGAACACGGATGCCTCGACCTCGGCGCCGAAGATCGTCTCCGGGTGGTGGACCACATAGGTGTCCAGCGGGTCCTCCCGCGCGACGAACAGCGCGAGCGCGCCGCCGTCGGCGTCCTGTCGCCGCCCTGCCCGGCCGAACTGCTGCCACAGCGAGGCCCGGGTCCCGGGCCAGCCGGCGACCACCACGGCGTCCAGGCCCGCGATGTCGATCCCCAGCTCGAGCGCGTTGGTCGACGCCAGCGCCTTCAGCTCCCCCGATCGCAGCGCGTCCTCGAGCTGGCGTCGCTCGCGCGCCAGATACCCGCCCCGGTAGGCGGCGATCCGGGAGGCACGGTCCGCAAGCCCAGGGGCGGCGGTGCGCTCGGCCTTCTGCGTGAGCAGGCGCTGCGCACCGCTGGAGACCAGTTCGGCGCCGCGCCGAGAGCGGGCGAAGACGAGGGTCTGCACGTCCCGTTCGACGAGGTCGGCGAGGATCGCGCCGGCCTCGCTGGTGGCCGAGCGGCGCAGCGGGTCCTCTCGCCGCTTCCCCGCGGTGCCCTCGCCGGATTCATCGTCGATTTCATCATCGGCGGAGTCGTCGACGTCCTCGGCGTCCTCGGCGTCCTCGGCGTCCTCGGCGTCCTCGGCGTCCTGCCACCGTGCCGGGTCCCCGCGGCCGTCGACCCTGGTCCGGGTGCCCGGCTCCCACAGCCCGATCGTCAGCCCGGCCCGGGGAGAGCCGTCCTCGGTGACCGCCTCGACATCCCGACCGACCAGCCGCGAGGCGGAGAGCTCGGGATTCGCGGTGGTGGCGGAGGCGAGGATGAACGTGGGATCGGCACGGTAATGCGCGGCGATCCGGCGCAGCCTCCGGATCACCATCGCGACATGGCTGCCGAAGACTCCGCGGTAGCTGTGGCACTCGTCGATCACCACATAGCGCAGCGCCCGGAAGAAGTGCGCCCACTGCTCGTGCCCGGGCAGAATCCCGAAGTGCAGCATGTCGGGATTGGTGAGCACCACGGAGCCGTGGCGACGCACCCAGCGGCGCTGCTCGGAAGGGGTGTCGCCGTCGTAGACCGCGATCCGGGCGTCGCGGATCCCGGCACCGTCGGCCATCGCGGTGATGTTCGTGAGCTGATCCGCGGCCAGCGCCTTGGTGGGCGAGAGGTACAGGGCGGTGGCGCGGGGAGCCTCGTAGTCATGCTCGCGAGCCCCGATCGCGGTGAGCACGGGCAGCAGGTAGGCGAGCGACTTGCCCGAGGCCGTGGCCGTGGCGAGCACCACATCCTGACCGTCGTGCGCGAGTTGCGCGGCCTGCTCCTGGTGCGTCCAGGGAGCGGTGATGCCGCGCGCGGCGAGATGCTGCACGAGCCGCGGATCGGTCCACTCCGGGAAGCTGCCGCGGCGTCCCTCCCGCCCAGGTCGGCGCTCGACATGGGTGAGGCAGCTGCGGCGGATCAGCGGCGCGGTGAGATCGGTGAGGAGGTCCTCGGCTGCACCTGCCCGCATCCGCCTGTCCCTCCCCATCTCTCACTTCGCGACCGCGCACAGAATGTGCGGATCTCCCCCGCCTGGTGTCCGGTCGGACCCCAGGTGGCTGATGCACAATCGTAGCCATGCCCACCGACTCACCGACCCCGCCCCCGCGCGTGCTGACCGCGGAGATCGCGGCCCTGCGCACGGACCTCTCGGCCGGCCTGTACACGAGTGCCAGGATCGAGGAGCTGCTGGGGCCGGTCGCCTCCGCCGCGCTGCGGCGCGAGAACCCCGTCCCGGCTCGCCGGATGCTCGAACCGCTGACTGATCCTGCCGCCGTGCTGCTGCGCCTGTTCACCCTCGGCGCCGTGCTGTCCCGGGCGCAGGTGCAGGCCGCGCTGCCCACCCTCGGCGTCGACGGCGCGCTGCGCCTGGGCCTGCTCGGCCCGGCCGGTGATGACCCCGACTCCGCGCTGCAGGCGCTGGTGGACCTCGCCCCGTATTCGGCACGCGATGACGCCGGAGAGATCGACTGGTGGATCGCCTCGGACCATTCGGAGCTCGCCACCGGCGCCCCGCTGGGCCCGGAGCACGTGCTCGGGGTGGGCTGCGCCTCCCTGACCCTGGCGAGGATCACCCCGCGCGAACCCGCCCGCCGGGTGCTCGACCTCGGCTGCGGCGGCGGGATCCAGGCGCTGCACGCCTCCCGCCACGCCGAGCAGGTGGTCGCCACCGATCTGTCCGAGCGGGCGCTGGGCTTCGCCGCCTTCAACGCCGCGCTGAACAGCATCGAGCTCGACCTTCGCCAGGGCTCCCTGCTCGAGCCCGTGCGCGGCGAGACCTTCGACCTGATCCTGTCCAATCCCCCCTTCGTCATCACCCCGCGCGATGTCGTCGCCGAGGACACGACCTGGACCTACCGTGACGGCGGCCGCGCCGGGGACACACTGCTCGCCGAGCTGCTGCGGGAGCTGCCCACCCATCTCGCTGCGGGCGGCAGCGCCGTGATGCTCGGCAACTGGGAGATCCGCGACGGTGAGGACTGGGACACCCATCCCCGGGCGTGGATGCAGGCGGCCGTCGCCGACGGCGTGGACGCCTGGGTGCTGCAGCGCGAGCAGGAGGATCCCGCTCAGTACGCGGAGACCTGGGTCCGTGACGGCGGCATCACCACCCGCGATGAGCGCTGGCCGGCCCTGACCGGGGCATGGCTGGATGACTTCGCGGCCCGGGATGTGGAGGCGATCGGCTTCGGCTACCTGCTGCTGCGCCGCCCGGAGAGCGCCGCCGCGCGACCCGGAGTGCTGCGCACAGAGCTCGTCCCGGGCACCGGCAGCGGCTCCCTGGCCGCCCACCTCGCCGCCTCTCTGAGCGCCCTCGCCGCGCTCGAGGACCACGACGACGAGGCGCTGGCCGCCTCCCGCCCGGTGCGGGCGGAAGACGTGATCGAGCGCCGCCATCTGACCCCCGGGGACTGGGACCCGATGCTGATCGAGCTGGTCCAGGGCGCGGGCTTCGCGCGGGTGGTGCGGGCCGACCAGCTGCTCGCCGCGACCGTCGGCGCACTGGACGGCACCCTGACCCTCGGGCAGGTGCTCGGTGCCGTCTGCGCGCTCACCGACGTCGATGAGGACGAGGCCCGCGCCCGGGCGCTGCCTGCGGTGCGCGAGCTGCTGATCACCCAGATGGTGGCCCTGTGAGCGCCGCCAGCACCGCTGGCCGCCGGGATGCCGCCCGCTCCGGGAGCACCGCCCGCGTCGGCGGTCTCGCCCGCCCGCTGCTCTCGCTGCTGGCCGCCGCTGTATGCACCGCCACGATCGTGGGCCTCGCCCGCGGCGCGGTGGGCACCGCGAGCGGACAGCGCCTGGATCAGCTGATCCTCTCCGGCGCAAAGGCACATGAGGGCCCGCTGTCGCAGTACGCCGAGCTCGCGGTCCAGTCGGTCAGCGTGCCGGTGATCGCGGTGCTGCTCGCGCTGGCGACGGTGCTGGTGCTGGTGCGTCGACGGCTGAGGCTGTTGATCCCGCTGACCGTCCTGGCCATCGGCGCGAACCTCACCACCCAGCTCATCAAGCACGTCCTGGTCACCCGTCAGGCGCTGGGGCCGGGCATCGACATCACCCCCAACTCCTTCCCGTCGGGGCACACCACCCTCGCGGCCACCGCGATGATCGCGGTGGTGCTGGCCGCCGGGCGGGCGCGGGTGGTGCTCGCGCCCCTCGGCGCGCTGTGGACCCTCGCCGCCGGCCTCGGCACGCTGGTGGTCGGCTGGCACCGCCCCAGCGACGTGATCGGGGCGATCGCGGTCGCGGCCGCCTGGACGTTCCTGGTCCTCGCCGCCGACGGGCTCCACACCCGCCGCCTCCGCGCCCGGGCCGCCGCCCATCCCGGCCGTGGCCGCCGCCGCCGCGGCATCGAGGTCTCGAACTCCTCCCGCACCCCGCGTCATGGCGCGGGGACGGTGGTGATGGCGGCGGTGCTCGGTCTGGGAGGCCTCGCTGGCCTCGGGATGGGAGCAGTCGGTCTGCTGTCCCTCCCCCGCCCGCTCGAGCTCCACGACGTCCCCCAGCAGCTGGCCGCGTTCCGCGCGACCGCCGCGCTGATCGGTGGCGGCACCGGCGCCTGGATGGCCCTGGTGCTGGCGCTGCGCACGCCGATCTCACACCGGGGGCGCATCAGCGAGCGTGTACCGTGAGCAATCGCCGAGCGCAGTGGATGCGTCCGGTTCATCCCGGACCACGGCATTCAGCCACGGCGAACGGGCCGCGACGTGACGCGGCGAGGAAGGACATATCAACGTGACTGGCGGACGGCATCTGGTGATCGTGGAGTCCCCTGCGAAGGCTCGCACCATCGCGCGCTATCTCGGGGACGACTACATCGTCCAGGCTTCGGTGGGGCACATCCGCGACATCCCGGTGCCGCGTGACCTGCCCGCCGAGATGAAGAAGGGTCCCTACGGGAAGTTCGGCGTCGATGTGGAGAACGGCTTCGACCCCTATTACATCGTCAGCCCCGACAAGAAGAAGACCGTCGCGGAGCTGAAGAAGGCCCTCAAGGACGCCGACACGCTCTACCTCGCCACGGATGAGGACCGCGAGGGTGAGGCGATCGCCTGGCATCTGCTGGAGACCCTCAAGCCCAAGAAGTCCCTGCCGGTCAAGCGGATGGTGTTCCACGAGATCACCAAGGACGCGATCCGGGCGGCGCTGGACAACACTCGCGAGCTGGACACCGACCTGGTCGATGCGCAGGAGACCCGTCGCATCCTGGACCGGCTGGTGGGCTTCGAGCTCTCGCCCGTGCTGTGGCGGAAGATCAAGCCGTCGCTGTCCGCCGGCCGTGTGCAGTCCGTCGCCACCCGTCTGGTGGTCGAGCGCGAGCGCGAGCGGATGGCCTTCGTCGCCGCCGACTACTGGGATGTGACCGGCACCTTCGGCACCGACACCACCCAGTTCACGGCCAAGATCCAGACGGTCGACGGGGCCCGCATCGCCACCGGCGCCGATTTCGCCGACGACGGCACCCTGAAGCCGCGGGCGAAGAACGCCGCCGTCCTGACCGAGGAGTCCACGCGGACCCTCGTCGAGGTGCTGGCCGATGCTCCCGCCACCGTGGCGGCGCTCGAGTCGAAGCCGTACACGCGGCGTCCGGCCGCCCCGTTCACCACGTCATCGCTGCAGCAGGAGGCCTCGCGCAAGCTCCGTCTCGGTGCCCGTCAGGCGATGCGGGTCGCGCAGTCGCTGTACGAGAACGGCTACATCACCTATATGCGTACCGACTCGGTCACGCTCTCGGGTGAAGCGATCCGTGCGTCCCGGGCCCAGGCCGCCGAGCTCTACGGCTCCCAGTACGTGCCGGACAAGCCGCGCGTCTACCAGAACAAGTCCCAGGCCGCGCAGGAGGCTCACGAGGCGATCCGTCCCGCGGGTGACCACTTCCGCACCCCTGCCGAGGTGGCCGGGCAGCTCGCGGGCGATGAGTTCCGTCTCTACGAGCTGATCTGGAAGCGCACGATCGCCTCCCAGATGGCCGACGCCAAGGGCACCACCTCCACCGTCGAGCTGCAGCTCGAGCAGGGCGGGCGGACCGCGACCTTCCGCGCCGCCGGCACAGTGATCACCTTCCGCGGCTTCCTCGCCGCCTATGAGGAGGGCCGCGACGCCTCCCGCTACGGCAACGACGAGGCCGAGAACTCCGGGGACAAGCGTCTGCCGCAGATGGAGGAGGGGCAGCAGCTCGACACCCGCGACCTCACCCCCGACGGCCACTCCACGACCCCTCCCCCGCGCTACACCGAGGCGTCGCTGGTGCGTGCGCTCGAGGAGCGCGGCATCGGTCGTCCCTCGACGTACGCCTCGACGGTCGCGACCGTCCAGGACCGCGGCTATGTGCTGCGGCGCGGCACCGCTCTGGTGCCCAGCTGGACCGCCTTCGCCGTGGTGCGCTTGCTCGAGGAGCACTTCGGGCCGTTCATTGACTACGACTTCACCGCGCAGATGGAGCAGCAGCTGGACCGTATGGCCCAGGGCGAGCTCGGACGCTCGGAGTACCTGAAGAACTTCTACCTCTCCGACGGGTCGGCCGGACCGCTCGGGCTGAAGTCCATGGTCGACAACCTCGGCGAGATCGACGCCCGCGCGATCAACAGCATCGAGATCGGTGAGGGCATCACCCTGCGCGTGGGGCGCTACGGCGCCTACGTCGAGCAGGCCGCCCGGGACGAGGCCGGCGAGCTGATCGACGGTGCGGATCCGCGCCGTGCGAACGTCTCCGACGAGGTCGCCCCGGACGAGCTGACCGTCGAGGTCGCCAAGGAGATGCTCGAGCGCGCGAAGGACGACGGTCGCGTGCTCGGCACCGACCCCGCGACCGGGAACGAGATCGTCGCCAAGGACGGCCGCTACGGCCCCTATGTCACCGAGATCCTGCCCGATCCCGAGGAGACCGGCGGCAAGAAGGTCCCGAAGTCGAAGCAGCCCAAGCCCCGCACGGGCTCGCTGCTGAAGTCGATGGATCTCTCCACCGTGTCCCTCGAGGACGCGCTGAAGCTGCTGAGCCTGCCGCGCGTGGTCGGGACCACTGAGGACGGCATCGAGATCACCTCCCAGAACGGCCGCTACGGTCCGTACCTGAAGAAGGGGACCGACTCCCGTTCCCTGGAGACCGAGGAGCAGATCTTCTCGGTCACCATGGAGGAGGCGGAGAAGATCTACGCCCAGCCCAAGACTCGGGGCCGGGCCGCTGCGAAGCCCCCGATGAAGGAGCTCGGGGTCGATCCCACCAGCGAGAAGCCGATCGTGATCAAGGACGGGCGCTTCGGTCCGTACATCACCGACGGCACCACGAACGTCTCCCTCCGTGCGACCGAGAAGGTCGAGGAGATCACAGAGACGATCGCGATCGAGAAGCTCGCGGAGAAGCGTGCCAAGGGGCCGGCCAAGAAGCCGGCCGCCAAGCGCGCCCCCGCGAAGAAGAGCACGACCACCAAGAAGGCCACCACCGCGAAGAAGAGCACCACCGCGAAGAAGTGACCGCGCTCGGCCCCTGAGGGCCGCGCGAGCAGAGGGCACGGACCATGACGGTCCGTGCCCTCTGTTCTGTGCGAGCAGGGCTGGTTCCCCCTGTGCGCGCAGGACGGGACCGGGAAGCGCTTATCTCATCACGAGACGGCATCACCACCGCAGCGAACCGTCTCCGATGCTGGTCGCGAGCTCGATCACGCCTACAGTGTGACCATAAGCACCTTGTCGACTCACAAAG